>NZ_CEZFMW010000118.1:0-10961 GCF_982993085.1 Thalassobacter sp.
GACAGTACGGGGCGGTTTTTCGACATGCTCCATTCCACCTTTGCCTCCATCGAAGAGGGCGAAAACATCGCCGCCCGCGCCCTTGGCCGCCCCGAGATGGCGTTTGAGTGGGATGCCGTGCGCGCCGTTCTGACCCGCCATGACGAAAGCCAGCAGGCGGAACTGGCGGCCCTGATGCAGGCCTATCTGGGCAAGACCCTGTCACCGCACCGCCAAGGGTTTACCGCCCTCATCGGTCAAGCGGGTGAGCAGGTGTCGGGCATCTATGAGGCTGATTACCGCGACTTTAACCGTGAAACCTATGCCCGTGGGCGCGAAACCTTTGATGCTACTTATGCGGCGTTCAAAAAGCTTCTGCTGGGTGTTTGGCGGCGGGATGAATTGGCCCAGCGGGAGGCGGCGGAATGAGCTGTAGCGTACCCCCCTCAACCAACCTGAGCCGATTTCATCCGTCAAATAGACCCTAACCAAGGCATTTTGAGGGGGAAGAAACCCCTAGGCGCAGTCTCTGCTCCCCGCTAGGCTCCGCCCCCGATCCAGGAGGACACCCAAATGGCCAAACGCAAACGTCTCAGCCCCGCGGCCGCCCTATCCCCGCAGGCGGCATCCGCACCAGACGCCAAGGCATCGCCCTTTCCCAGCCCCTCCATTGCGCCGCCCCCGATCGCTCAAGTCAGTGCACAAGCCGCCAGCACCGCCGCCCTGACCGAGCTGTCGGACATGGTTACCGAGGCGCGCGCCTCGGGCCGCCTGTTAGAGGCGTTGCCCCTAGAGGCCATCGAAATGCACCACATTCTGCGCGACCGCATGGGGATGTATGGCGAAGAGCTAGAGGTCCTTGTGGCCTCGTTGCGCGCACGGGGGCAAAGCACCCCGATTGAGGTCACCCCCCTGCCCGACCAACCGGGGCGGTATGGGTTGATCTCGGGGTACCGGCGGATGGCGGCGCTGCGCAAACTGGCCGCTGAGGACCCGGCCTTTGGCACCGTAAAGGCACAGGTGATTTCGCATGGCTCGGCGCAGGCGGCTTATGTGGCCATGGTCGAGGAAAACGAGGTCCGGGTTGATCTGTCCCCCTATGAGCGGGCCCATATGGTGGTGCGTGCGCTGGAAAACGGTCTGTTTTCCGATGAAAAAGACGCGCTGCAAACGCTCTATGAACATGTGACGCGGTCTAAACGGTCTCGGATCAAGGCGCTGATGCCGTTGGTGCGGGCCTTGGGTGACAGCCTGCGCCACCCTGCCCACCTGTCTGAGCGCATGGGCCTTGCGCTGGTCAAAGCAGTGACCGCCGATGCCGAATTGGGCGTGCGCTTGCGCGATCTATTGGCCGCCCAAGCGGAGGTCAGCCCCGCGGAAGAGGCCGCGTTAATGGAGCGTGTCTTGGGCGATAAACCGGTGCTTCAAAGCCAAGTCGAGACCGCGGCAGAACAGGCCCAAGAGGCCAAGGAATTGGCCGAGGCCCCCGTGGTCAAACCGCGCCGCCCGCAGGTAAGTTTTGAGCCTAATAAGGGACTTTTGCAGGTCACGGGTGCGGATGATGCTTTGTTCGAAGCGGTCAAAAGACTGGTCCGTGACTTTGATGACGACTTCGTAGAATAGGTCAGTTGTATTGACCCATTGTTGCGCGTGCGCAACAATGGGTCCGGTTTGATACCTATTTTGCAAGCGCCCCGCCCTGCCCTATTGGGTGTATCCCACCACAATCTCTGAGACGATCTGCTGGTCCGCGCCATAGCTGCCGCCGGGCTTAAGATAGATCAAAAGGCTGCCGTTATCCGGCGCCGTATAGGCCGCAAAGCTTGCGGTCAGTTCGCGCCAGCCTTGGGACAAAGGCGCGTCATCGATGCCAAAGATCAACGTGCGGGTGGTTTCGGCGTCTGTGTTCCAAGCATCCCCGTCCGGCGTATCGGGGCCGTGTTGGAAATAAAGCCGCAGGCTATAGCTGGTCAGGTCCGCCGCCTCGGCCCCATCGGCGCGCAAACGGCCCATCAGGGTCTCAACCCGACTGCCCGCGCGCAAATAAAGCCCGGTGTCCAACCACGTCAGGGCAGGATCGGCCCCGGTGTCGCTGGCCCCGGTGTGGGCATCACCCACCGCCCCATGGGCGCGTGACAGCGTCACCCAGCGCTGATCGGTATAGGCAATCCAGCGCCCCCCCAGTTCAGCGTGATGCGGGACGTGGGCCCCAGATGGAAAGCTGACCATGCCACTGTCGGCATCCACCTCTAGGCCGGTAAACCATGTGGTCCCATCCCCGCTGACCTTGACGGAGAAATTATCGCTGCCCGCCAGCCCCATTTCTGCGCGCCCCGACCAGTTGCTTTGGTACAAAAGGCTTGCGGTCTCAGAGGCATCTGCCTTGTTGATTTTCAACTGGTGCCCCGCGCCTTCGTGGCTGAGCAGGGTGTTGGGCGCGGATACAGCAAGGCGGTTGGTGCTATCGGCGGTGGTGTTCACACCCAAGGTTTCGACCGCGTTGCCGGGCAAAACCCATGTGCTGCCGTCATAGACCCATTCGATCAGCGTGTCCGTGGCGCGCGTGGTCCACCCCGGCAAGGGCACGATGACGGTCCAGCCGCTGTCCTCCCACACGGCGATGGCGCCATCGAGGCCCGTCCAATCGCCTGTGCCGCCCGTGCCCACCACATAGCGCGCGCCTTGGGCAGGGTCTTCGGGGGGGGTCGTGCGCCCCACCTCGGTCACGGTGGGTTGGACGATAACGTCTAGGGTGCGAATGGCCTCATTATGGGTGACGTGTTTTTGGGCCTGTGCAGGCTGAATATAAGGCAATGACAAGATAAGAGACGAGTCAGACAATGTGACCTCCACAAGAATTGAACCAGCATGTGCGTGTAATAAGAGATGCGAAATGTCGGGCTGAGCAGTTAACAGAATGTTAATTTTCTACGTTTGCGCGGGGGGCGTGTATCCCTCTGGTGGGGGCAATGCGGGGTTGTGCTGGAAAAGGGCGCGCGCCCGCAGTACCAAGGCGCCAACGCGATGGGTTTTGCCCGCCTATACCTCTGATCTTTTGTCCAAGGACGTCCCGATATGACCGACATGCCCAACACCCCAAACCCGACCATCACCGTGGGCCCAAAGGCCGCGCCGGTTGTGTTTGATAACGCGGCCCCTGTGTCGTTCATTCTGGGCCCGTGCCAGATGGAAAGCCGGGGCCATGCCCTGATGATGGCGGGCCAAATCAAAGAAATCGCGGACCGTGTGGGCGTGTCGGCGGTGTTCAAAGCGTCCTACGACAAAGCCAACCGCACCAGCCTGTCGGGCAAGCGTGGTATCGGGATGGAGGCCGCGCTTGAGGTCTTTGCGGAGATCAAATCCACCTTTGGGATGGCCGTGTTGACGGATGTGCATGAGCCGCACCATTGCGCGACCGTGGCTGAGGTGGTCGATATCCTGCAAATTCCTGCCTTTTTGAGCCGCCAGACCGATCTGTTGGTCGCGGCCGCCAAAACGGGGCGTGTCGTAAACATCAAAAAGGGGCAGTTTCTGGCCCCGTGGGACATGGCCAATGCGGTGTCCAAGGTGGTGAACTCTGGCGCGCGGGATGTGATGTTGACCGAACGCGGCGCGAGCTTTGGCTACAACACGCTGGTCACTGATTTCCGCGGCCTGCCGGAAATGGCGCGCACCGGGGCGCCGGTGATTTTTGATGCGACCCATTCGGTGCAACAGCCGGGCGGGCAGGGCGGTAGTTCGGGCGGGCAGCGCGAATATGTGCCCGTTTTGGCGCGTGCGGCGGTGGCAGTGGGTGTGGCGGGTGTCTTTATCGAGACCCACGAAAACCCCGATGCGGCCCCCTCGGACGGGCCCAACATGGTGCCGTTGGATCAGTTGGAAACGTTGCTGAGCCAGCTCAAGGCGCTGGATGCCGTGGCCAAGCCGATGATCGCGGCAGGCTAGGCGGGTCGGGCAGAGGCGGGCAGGGGCCAATTGACCTCTGCCCTGTGCGTGCCCATAACCGCGTCATGACGCATACACCCCCCCTTGCCCCGACCGCTGCGGCGGATATCGCCCGCGAAGTCCTTATGACCGAGAGCGCGGCACTGGCGACCTTGGCGGCTGACTTGCCCGCCGATTTTGCCGATGTCGTTGCCCTGATTGCGCAGGCTGAGGGGCGGGTCATCGTTTCGGGCATGGGGAAATCGGGGCACATCGGGGCCAAGATCGTGGCGACGCTGGCCTCGACGGGGACGCCTGCGCAGTTCGTTCATCCCGGTGAGGCGTCGCATGGCGATTTGGGCATGATCACGCGGGCAGATGTGTGTGTGTTACTGTCTAACTCAGGCGAAACCGCCGAGTTGAAGGATATCTTGGGGCATTGTCTGCGGTTCAAAGTGCCGCTTGTGGCGCTGACCTCGAATGGGCAAAGCACGCTTGCCCAGGCCGCGACCTACCGGCTGACCCTGCCCAAGCTGTCTGAGGCCTGTGGCATCGGCATGGTGCCCACCACATCCACCACGCTGGCCTTGGCCATGGGGGATGCGCTTGCGGTGGCATTGTTGCGGGGACGGGGGTTCACGGCCGAAGATTTCGCGGTGTTCCACCCCGGCGGCAAGCTGGGGGCGCAGATGGCAAAGGTCGCGGACCTGATGCATACGGGCGATGAAATGCCATTAGTGCAGGCTGGCACACCGATGCCAGAGGCGTTGTTGGAGATGACCTCTAAGGGGTTCGGGATCACCGGTGTGATCGACGGCGCGCGGCTTGCGGGTGTTGTCACGGATGGTGATTTGCGGCGCAATATGGCGGTGCTGATGGGCAAAACCGCCGGTGAGGTCGCCACGCGCGATCCGCGCACCGTAACGCCGGATACTTTGGCCGCGGCCGCCTTGGCCATGATGCAAAGCGCAAAGATCTCGGTGTTGATGGTGACCGAGGGGGATGCGCCGGTGGGCATCTTGCACATCCATGATTTGCTGCGGGCAGGCGTCGCCTAGGGCGGCAGGAAAGGACACCCCATGAAAACCACAATCCTGATCCCCGCGCGCTATGCCTCGACCCGGTATCCGGGCAAACCCTTGGCCGAAATGGTACAGGCCGACGGCAGCCGCAAAAGCCTGATCCAGATGACATGGGAAGCGGCCCAAGGGATTGCGGGGGTCGACGCGGTGTATGTGGCCACGGATGACGACCGGATTGCGGATGCGGCCCGCAGCTTTGGCGCTGAGGTTATTATGACCGCGCTTGAGGCTGAGAACGGCACCGCGCGGTGCGCTGAAGCCCTAAAAAATGCCTGTTTAGAGACTGATTTGGTGGTGAACCTGCAAGGCGACGCCCCTCTGACACCCCCATGGTTCCTAGAGGCGTTGATCGCTGCGATGGCCGCCAACCCGGATGCGCAGGTCGCGACGCCGGTCCTGCGGTGTGATGCGGCGACGTACGGCATGTTCCGTGAGGATCGCGCTGCGGGTCGGGTCGGGGGCACAACAGCGGTGTTTGATGCCGAAAACCGGGCGCTCTACTTTTCAAAGGAAGTGATCCCCTACATCGATCCGGGCAAAGTCCCCGATCCGATCCCGGTGTTTCACCACGTGGGCGTCTATGCCTATCGTCCCGCCGCTTTGGCCCAATACATCACATGGCCCGAGGGCACGCTTGAGGGCCGTGAAGGCCTGGAGCAGCTTCGGTTTGTGGAAAACGGCACGCCAGTGATGTGCGTTGAGGTGGATGCCCGTGGCCGCGTGTTTTGGGAGCTGAACAACCCCGAAGACATCGCCCGCATTGAGGCGGTGTTGCAGGGCGCCTGAGGCGGGGTTCAGACGTTTGGGTACAGTTTGCCCACCCGTGGGGGAGGGGCTTTGGGCTAAAACAGTGTCTAATGTACAGATTTTTAGCCCAAAGCTGACGGCTTATTCCTTAAGCAGCCCTTCGAGATATTGCCCGTAGTCGTTTTTCTTGAACATCTCGGCGCGCTCTTTCAGGTCATCGGCACTGATCCAGCCCATTTCATAGGCGATTTCATCGGGGCAGCCGGCCTGCATGCCCTGCCGGGTTTGCAGGGTCCGCACAAAATTGCCCGCATCCAGCAAGGAGCCGTGGGTGCCCGTGTCCAGCCACGCATAACCCCGACCCATTTTCTGCACGCTCAGGGTGCCCTCATGTAGGTAGGTTTCCAGCAGAGTTGTGATTTCCAACTCTCCCCGCGCGGAGGGTTGGACGCGGCGTGCGCGGGCAGGGGCCGTGCCGTCCAGAAAATAAAGCCCCGTCACCGCGTAGTTTGACGGGGGAACCTCGGGTTTTTCGATGATCTGGCGCACCGAGCCGTCAGGATCAAACCCCACCACGCCGTAGCGTTCGGGATCGGCCACGTGATAGCCAAAGACCGTGCCGCCGGGTTCTCCGGTTTCGGCGGCGGCCATCATCTCGGGCAGCCCGTGGCCGTAAAAAATGTTGTCGCCCAGCACCATTGCGGAGGGCGCGCCGTCGAGGAAATCTTCGGCCAGCAGATAAGCCTGCGCCAGCCCATCGGGCGAGGGTTGTACGATATAGGTCAGTGAGATTCCCCACTGGCTGCCGTCGCCTAAGGTGCGCTTGAACTGATCTTGGTCCTGAGGGGTGGTGATCATCGCGATCTCGCGGATACCGGCCAGCATCAGGACCGACAGGGGGTAATAGATCATCGGTTTGTCATAGATCGGCAAAAGCTGTTTCGAGATTCCGATTGTGATCGGATACAGCCGTGTGCCGGAGCCGCCAGCAAGAATAATGCCTTTGCGTTTCATGGGGTCACTTCCTTTAAAATTTCTTGGATGCCTACGCGCCAATCAGGGCGCGAGAGGCCAAAAACAGTCTCTAACGTGGTGCAATCCATCCGAGAGTTCAGCGGCCGCGTTGCGGGTGTGGGATAATCAGAGGAGGGGATATCGGTGATCGTGCAGGGATGCCCCGCCGCCGTCATCACCGCCCGGGCAACATCGGCCCATGACGCGTCTGGCGCGCCGGAAAAATGGTAGGTGCCGCCCTTGGTGGGGTCTGTGATCAAGGCTCGTGCAATGGTGTGGCAGGCCTGTGCGATGGCGCGCGCCGGGGTCAGCCCGCCGATCTGGTCGGCCACCACGGTCAGGTGATCCCGCTCTGCGCCAAGGCGGTGCATCGTTTTGACGAAGTTGTTGCCATGGGCCGACACCACCCAAGAGGTCCGCAGGATCACATGCGGCCCGCGTGCCGCGCGCACCGCGGTTTCGCCCGCCAGTTTTGACCGCCCATAGGCCCCCAGGGGGCCGGTCGGTGCATCCGGGGCCCAAGGGGCCGTGCCCCCGCCCGAAAATACATAATCGGTCGAGATATGGACAAGCGGGATGCCCAGTTCGGCGCAGGTTTGGGCCATGGCACCGGGGGAGTCGGCGTTGATGGTGGTGGCCGTTGCCTCATCCTGTTCGGCGGCATCAACGGCCGTGTAGGCCGCGGCGTTGATCACCGCGCGGGGGCGGTGGGTCCGGATGGCGGCCGCGCAAGCGGCTGGGTCCGTAAGGTCGGCCTGATCCCGCCCCAAGCAGGTGACATCGGGCAGGGGGGCCAGTTCTTGGGCCACTTGGCCGGTTTTGCCGAACACAAGGATCATGCGGAGGCCTTTGGTGCCGTGACCCCGCCCAACCGTTCGCCCACGCCGTGGCGGGTTTGCAGGGGCCGCCACCACGCCTCATTGTCGAGATACCAGCGTACGGTTTTGGCCAACCCTTCCTCAACCGTGACAGAGGGCCGCCAGCCCAGTTCTTCCGCAATGCGCGACGGGTCAATCGCGTAGCGCGCGTCGTGGCCGGGGCGGTCGGTGACAAAGGTGATCTGATCCGCATAAGACCCATCCGCCTTTGGCTGCATCTCATCGAGGATGGTGCAAAGGGTTTGGACCAGTTCTAGGTTGGTGCGCTCATTTTCGCCGCCGATGTTGTAGCTGCGCCCCACAGCGCCCTTGGCCAGGACGGTCAGCAAGGCGTCGGCGTGGTCTTCGACATAAAGCCAGTCGCGCACGTTCGATCCATCGCCATAGATGGGCAGCGGTTTGCCCGCCAGCGCGTTCAAGATCACCACAGGGATCAGCTTTTCGGGGAAATGGTAGGGGCCGTAGTTGTTGGAGCAATTCGTCATCACGATCGGCAGGCCATAGGTTTCGTGCCATGCGCGCACAAGATGGTCACTGGCCGCCTTGGAGGCTGAATAGGGCGAGCGGGGATCGTAGGAAGTGGTTTCGGTGAACTGGCCCGTTTTGCCCAAGGATCCAAACACCTCATCGGTCGAGATATGGTGAAAACGGAACGCATCGGAGCGGCCTTGGGCGACCCACGCGGCGCGCGCGGCTTCCAGCATGTGGTAGGTGCCGGTGATGTTGGTTTCGATGAAATCGCCGGGGCCGTCGATGGACCGATCCACGTGGGATTCTGCGGCCAGATGCATGACTGCATCGGGCGTATGGGTGGCAAAAACACGGTCCAGCGCGGCGCGGTCGCGGATATCGGCCTGCACAAAGGTGTAGTTTGGTGCATCCGCTACGGAGGCCACATTTTCGAGGCAAGCGGCATAGGTCAGCGCATCAAGGTTGATGACATCGTGGCCCGCCGCCACCGCTTGGCGCACAACCGCAGATCCGATGAAGCCGGCCCCGCCGGTGACAAGAAGTTTCATGGCTTAGTCCTCAAATATGAAGGGGCTGTCAAAATCGGCGAGGGCAGGGGCGTCGCGGTCCTTGTCAGAGGTGATGACATCCCCGTCCCAGTTCCAATCAATGCCGCAACTGTCCCAGCGCACGCCCCCATCAGAGGCCGGCGCGTAATAATTGGTGCATTTATAGATGATCTCGCTGTCGGGTTGCCGGGTCATGAACCCATGGGCAAAGCCGGGCGGCACCCACAGCATCACGCCGTTTTCAAAGCTGAGTTCCTCGCCCAGCCAGTGCCCATACGTGGGAGAGCTTTTGCGTATATCGACAGTGACATCAAAGATCGCGCCGCGTCCGCAGCGCACCAGTTTTCCTTGCGCGTCGGGGGGGGCCTGAAAGTGTAGCCCGCGCACCGTGCCGACCTGCGCGGACAGCGAATGGTTGTCTTGGACAAAGTCCAGATCAAGGCCCGCGTCCGCAAAGGTGCGCTTGTTCCATGTCTCACTGAAAAAGCCGCGGGCATCGCCAAATCGCTTGGGGCTAAGGCGTAAGACGCCGTGTAGGGAGGTGGGTTCAATCAACATGGTTTTGTCTCTATTTTGTGGAATTTTGGTCTTATGGGGCCCTCCCGCCCCTGGGTCACAGTGTTGGTGCTGGATTAGCCCTTGGCACCCTGACCGCGCGCATAGATGTCTTCGTAGCGCACGATGTCGTCCTCGCCGAAATAGGTGCCGGTTTGCACTTCGATCAGGACCATGGGCGCGTCGGTTTTGTTGGCCATGCGGTGTTTGACCCCAAGGGGGATGAACACACTTTCATTGGCCGGAACCTGCTTGATGGTGCCGCCGATGGTGACCTCGGCCACGCCCTCGACCACGATCCAATGCTCAGACCGGTGTTCGTGGCTTTGCAGGCTGAGCTGCGCGCCAGGGTTCACGTGGATGCGTTTGACTTGGAAAATGTCACCAATCACGAGGCTTTCGAACCAACCCCAAGGGCGGTGATCCTTGGGGAATTCGGTGGCTTGGGGGGCCTTTTGCGCCTTTAGGGCGGCGACGGCCTGTTTGACCTCTTGGGCGCGGGCGAGGGGGGCGACCAGAACTGCATCGGGCATGGCCACGGCCACCATATCCTCTAGCCCGATCCCGATAAGGGTTTGTGCAGTGCTTTCGGCGCGCAGCAACGATCCGGTGCAGTTGATTGCGGTAGCGGGGCCATGGGTGGCGTTGCCCGCATCATCGACGCCCATTTCGATGCGCACGGCTTCCCATCCGCCCAAATCGGACCAGCCCGCAGAAAACGGCACGACCGACAGGTTGGGCGCGCGTTCCATCACGGCATAATCGATTGAGATATCGGGGGCGGTTTCCCATGCGGCAGGGTCTAGCCGCAGGAACCCCAGATCGGTTTGCGCGGTCTTAAGGGCCGCGGTGACGGGGGCCACGACGTCGGGGGCGTGGGCGGCAAAGGCGGCCTCAAGCACATCGGCGCGGGCCAAGAATAGCCCCGCGTTCCATAGGAAATTGCCCGCCGCCAGCATATGCGCGGCGGCCTCGGCATCGGGTTTTTCGACAAAGCGGGTCAGGGGCGTGGCGTGGGCCTCTGCTGGTGCTGCAGCGACTTCAAGATAGCCATAGCCCGTTTCGGGCCGGTCAGGGGTGATGCCAAAGGTAACGATCTGGCCAGATTGCGCGGCCGCCACACCGGCCTGTACCGCTGCGCGGAAGGCGGCGGCGTCGGGGACGACGTGATCGGCGGGCGCAACCAGTACCAAAGCCTCGGGGTCGCAGGTGCGCACATGGGCGACGGCGGCCAAAACCGCAGGGGCGGTGTTGCGCGCGGAGGGTTCAATCAGCACCGCACCGGGGTCGATTCCGGCCTGTTGCAGCTGTTCGACGACGATAAAGCGAAAATCACTGCCCGTGACGACAACGGGGGGGGCAAAGCCGGGGGCATGGGTGCGCCGGGCAGATGCTTGAAAGAGCGTTTCATCGCCCACAAGGGGGACAAATTGTTTGGGGTAGCTTTTGCGAGACAGGGGCCAAAGGCGGGTGCCCGAGCCTCCACATAATAAAATAGGTGTAATCATATTTTGGCCCAATCGACGGCTGGCATTTACCTTTTGTTATGCCGCGCGGTCTGAGCGCGCGCAAATGGTTAAGGGATATGGCGACGATGCGCGGCCATCATGTCACGCTTGGGGGCGGGAACATGACCAAATCGGGGCATGTTTCAAATTTTCGTATAATCAATCTTATGTATTGTTAACGTAATTGTGCGCAGGCTTACCCCCGCATGGGCGCAGAATTTTCGTTGCGGTGCGGGCCAAAGATATGGTCCCTTG
>NZ_CEZFMW010000119.1:0-10916 GCF_982993085.1 Thalassobacter sp.
GACGTGTCGATACAGGTGAACAAGGCCACCGCGAGCACCATGATACCGATGCCCGCAGCGGTTTTGTCTTCGCGGGGGAGAACGCCTACCAAGCGCGGCTCATATCGTCATCCCGCCGTCGATGCTGATGCATTGGCCGGTCATGTATTGGGTCTCATCTGATGCGAGATAGACGACCAAATCCGCGATCTCTGGTGCGGTGCCGATGCGGCCCATGGGTTGGCGCGCGACAAACGCGGCCATGGCAGCATCGTAGTCGCCCGTGGCCTTGAGCCGGTCGTGCAAAGATGGACTATCGACTGTACCGGGTGCAATGGCATTGCAGGTAATACCCTTGGTGACAAAGTCCGCGGCAACTGATTTTGTAAGGCCGACCACCGCCGCTTTTGATGTGCCATAGATGCAGCGATTGGGAAGCCCCATAATGCTGGAGGCTACGGAGGCGATATTAACGATTGATCCGCGCCCCTTGTCGATCATGCCGGGTAACGCGGCCTGAATGGCGTGCATTTGTGCGCGTACATTCAGATGCATAGCAAAAGCAAAATCGTCATCCGATACGTCCAAGACCGAGCCGCCATGCACGTACCCTGCGCAGTTGACCAAGATGTCGGGGGCTGCTTCTTTGACAGCAGCTTGGAGCGCGTCTTTGTCCAAAACATCCAATCCGAATGCCTTTTCAGCGCTTAGCCCGGTAAGGAGATCTGGGTTCAGGTCAGTCGCAATGACCTGCGCGCCATTGGCCGTCAGCGCCTTAACGCAGGCGCGGCCAATCCCTTGGCCGGCTGCGGTGACAAACGCGCGTTTTCCCGCAAGTCGCATCATGCGCGCCCCATGTTTTCGCTCATCCAGTCAACCATCTGGGAGACCATTTTTTCGCCATCGCCACCTTCGGTCGCGGCCTTCAATGCGTCGCCCGCACAGCCTGACATTTTGCTGTCGAGGTTCATGTCTTGGGTCATCTGCCGGTAGTAGCCGACGTCTTTGGAGGCGTTGGCGATTGAAAATGCGAGGTTTTGATCGCCATCAACTGCGTAGTTCCGCACGAATTCCATCATGCCCGACCGCAAAGGACCAGCTGCCATGACTTCAAACAATTGCTGCCGATCAATGCCAGCAGCATCGGCGGTGGCGAATGCTTCTGACATGGCGCAGGCTGTGGTCATGCCAAAGTAGTTGTTGATCAGCTTGATCGTATGGCCGCTGCCAAGTTTGCCGAGGTGAAAGACGTTCTCGCCCATGACATCGAGCACGGGTTTTACGCGGTCAAATGCGTCCTTGTCACCTGAACACATCAGATTTAGCAGGCCGTCTACTGCGTGGGCGGGGGTCCGGCCGATGGGGGCGTCCAGATAAGTGGCGCCCTTAGCGTCCATGTCCGCCCCGATCTTGAGGGTCGATGCAGGCAGCGAGGTGCCAAAATCGATGACGACTTGGCCGGATTTGACACCCGCAAGGATGCCATTGTCCCCGTAGACGTTTGCCTCGACGTGGTCTGAGGTGCCGACACAGATCATCACAACGTCCGACGCCTCTGCGACGTCGCGTGCGTTGGCGGCTTCGGTCGCGCCACGGGCCAATGCAGCCTCAATTCCAGTGCGGTCGCGGTTGCCCAGAACAATGACATCATAGTCTGCCTTTTGCAGGCATTCGACCATCGCACGCCCCATCAGGCCCAATCCGATAAAACCAACTTTCATACCTTACTCCCTTATATTCCTGTGAACTTTCCGGGAACGTCGCCTTGACGAACCGGATGACCATTGCGCCCAGATAGGGCGGCGGCCAGTGTGATTTCTAGTGCTTTGACACCCTCTGCGCCGCTGCAAATAACGTCGTCCTCACCGCCGTTGGCCACATGCGCAAAGCGGATCAGTTGCTCTTTGATCGGGTCGACTTTGGTGAAGTCCGGCGCGTCATGCCGGAGCAGCGGCTTGGACCATTCGATTTCAGCCGCATCACAGCGACCCCAACGCGTTAACGAGGGGAAGGCCAGTGCCCCTTTGGTCCCGGTGAACCGCAGATAATCTTCACCGGAGCCTGCGATGGCAGGGTTTTCATAGCTGCCGGATTCAAACGACCAAGGCGAGGCGCCCGCATCAGACATTAGGACCGATCCAAGCGCGCCTTGTGCAAAGCGGAACGCCATTGAAGCGGTGTCTTCGATCACAAGGTTGCGGCTGGCGGAGGACAAAAGCGTCGTGACTTCGGTGATTTCACCCACAAGGAAATGCAGCAGATCGACCTCATGGCTGAGGTTTGTCATCAAGGGGCCTGCACCGGGTGCCCTGCGCCACGGCGCATCGTAATAGCTGGCGTGCTTGCGCAAGGACCAAAGTCCTTGAACACCGACCAAATCGCCTAACTCAGATAGGGCGTTGCGAGCGGCTATTGTGAACGGGTGGCAGCGGCGATGGTGACCTGTGAAAAACGGCAGGCCCTGAGCCGTCGCACGTTGAACCAGATCGTTTGCTGCGTCGAGCGTGTGGGCCGTGGGTTTTTCGACAAGAACAGACCAGCCCTTGTCGAAGCACATGAGCGTGCTGTCGGCGTGGTCTTGGGTGGGGGTGGCAATGATCGCTGCGCGTGTATCGGCGGGCGCTGCATCGATATTCGCGACCATAGGCAAGCCCTGCTGAGCGAGGGTTGCGCGCAGTGTGTCGTCGGGTTCCACCACGCAGACAAGATCAACAGCCGCGCAGGATTGCGCGACGCCGATGTGCCGCTGCCCAATTGAGCCCGCGCCAATAATCGTGAGTGGAACCGCCGTGCTCACATCGTTGCGCCGATTTGCCATGGCACAAATTCGTAGTCGCCAAGGCCCTGCGCCTCGGATTTTGACAACTCACCCGAAGCCATGCGCAGCCACATCTCATAGATCTCGCGGCCAACGTCCTCGACGGATTTGCCGTCCGACAAGATCGTGCCTGCGTTGATGTCCATGTCATCCGAAAGGCGGCTGTACATTTCTGTATTGGTAGCCACTTTCATTGAGGGGCTGGGCTTGGCGCCAAAGGCGGAGCCGCGCCCGGTGGTAAAGCACACAAGATTGCAGCCACTAGCGATTTGTCCTGTCACCGAGACAGGATCGTAGCCGGGGCTATCCATAAAAGTGAAACCCTTGGCCGTAACCGGCTCAGCGTATTTGTAGACTCCCATAAGCGGGGTCGTACCGCCCTTTGCGGCGGCGCCCAGCGACTTTTCAAGGATAGTCGTTAGACCGCCTTTTTTGTTTCCGGGGGAGGGGTTGTTGTCCATGCTACCCATGTTGCGGGCGGTATAATCTTCCCACCAAGCAATGAGGCCGAGCAGTTTGTCACCTGTGGCGCGGTCAATTGCGCGGGCCGTTAGCAAGTGTTCCGCGCCATAGATTTCAGGCGTTTCGGCCAGCACGCCTGTGCCGCCTTGTGCGACGAGTAGATCGCACGCATGTCCCACGGCGGGGTTCGCAGTAACACCGGACCACGCGTCCGAGCCGCCACATTGCAGCGCCACCATCAGTTCCGATGCGGGTACCTCTTCTCGGGTAGAGGCGTTGACGACGGGCAGCATTTCTTGGATTTTTTTGATGCCGAGTGAGATGGTCTTTTGCAGGCCGCCCACATCTTGGATATTCATGCTTTGGAAAAGTGGGCCGGGCTTGAGGCCGTAGGCCTCGACCAACCAGTCAATCTGGTTCATCTCACACCCCAGACCAGCCATCAGTACACCGCCGATGTTTGGGTTCTTGGCGTAGCCCCACATGACACGTTGCAATGCTTCGAACCCATCGCCGGATCCGGCCATGCCGCAGCCCGTGCCATGCACAAAGGCGACAACACCATCGACGTTTGGGTAGTCCGTGAGCGTGTCTGGGGTGAAATGCGCAGCAATCATACGCGCGGCGGTAGCCGAGCAATTCACGGACGTCAGAACCGCGATGTAATTGCGGGTGCCGACGCGCCCCGTGGCGCGTTTGTAGCCCATGAAGGTGTCTTGAACTGTAGCTTTGGGTGCAGGACGTAGGTTGGTCGAGAACTCGTATTCTGTGTCTACACCGCGAAATTCTAGGTTGTGTGTGTGAACATGCGCGCCTTTGGCGATGTCTTCGGCAGCGTAGCCGATGATTTGGGCGTATTTGCGCACCGGCGCGCCTTGGGCGATGTCCGCGACAGCCATCTTGTGGCCCCGGGGGATCAATTGTGTTGCGCCATCAGTGCCAATTTCGAGGGGCTTGATTGCGGTGACGACGTTGTCTTGTTCAGACAGGCTGACGGTGGTCATGGTCGTGTGGTCCTATTTGGGGCTCTGCCCCCGCGCTGCGCGCTCCCCCGGGATATTGGGGAACCAAAGAAACTGGGTTAGGCGCAAGCGGGGCTATCGGAGGTCCATCTGTGAATGGGGATGTGGGATTGTGGTGCGAGGGTGGCGCGCGTTTCGTGCCACATGTCACGCCACGTATGCCAATTGTGCAGCTCAGTTTGCGGCGTGGCACGTGAACGAGCGACGAAATCTGGGAAGTGTGCACGGCCTGTGGGTTGGCCCGTGACGTTGAAACGGATGTCGAACGACCAGCGAAAGCCGTCGGAGGTGTTGTCGAGTGCGCCGTGAGGCGTGAGAGGATGGAAAATTACGGCGCCCCCGGCTTTGACGGGCAGGGGCTGAGCCTTGGCCGTATCGATAAAGCCGTCCGCGATAGACGTTTGACGTTTGGGGCAATGGGGGTACATCTGCGGCTTGCCCGGGATAACTTGAAGGCAGCCGTTGTCGAGAGTGGCATCGGTAATGGCGAGCCAGACGGTGACCATCTGCGTGCTATCGCCTTCTTCGTGGGCAACCGCGCGGTCCTGGTGCCAGTCCGTGGCCATAATGTGCGCCGTTGTTTCCGAGTTGCGCAGAGTACGGGCGGGTGGTTTGAGGCGCACATGCTGGATCGGGTTGGAGGTAATTTCTGGCCCGATCAAATCCTCCACCACATCGAGCAGCCGGGGCGTGGTGAGCATGTCGAACACGGCCGGTCCAATGTGGAAGGGGGTGTCAGCCGCGATTTCCGATCCGGGTAGAGAGATGTCCATTGGCTGGAACCACTCACAGCCGGCTTCATAGGCAACAAGCAGCTTTTGGAAAAAATCCATGTTGTCGCCTGGCGGGACGCGGCCCTGAGAGTGCCACTCAGCGTACAGGGTATCTAAAAGCGCTTCGTATTCGGCTTTGACGTTGTTCAGGATTTCGACAGGCAGAACATCGTCGATGACCAGAACACCGTCACGCTCAAAGCGGGCGATTTGATCAGGGGTGAGGGCCAATGTCATGCACGAACCCTTTCTAGCTTTTCCCAATCAAAGGCGACGCCGTGGCCGGGTGTGTCGCGCGCTATGGCATGTCCGTTTTCGATCTTGAGCGGCGTTTCCACGTAGTTTTCAAGGCCGAACCCGTGTGCCTCAAGGTAGGAACGGTTTGGGCAGGCAGCGAGCAGGTGAACTGTGATGTCGTGAGCGCCGTGGCTGGTAACGGGGAGATGAAATGCCTCGGCTAAGCGAGCGATTTTCATAAATGGTGTGACGCCGCCGCAGTTGGTGACATCTGGTTCAGGGAAGGTCACGCCGCTCTCGATTGCGGTGCGAAATTCCCACAGGGAGCGCAGATTTTCGCCAGACGCAATCGGAATGCCGCCTTCGGTGAGGATGCGTTTGTGCCCGGCTGGGTCCTCGGGCGGGATGGGTTCTTCGAACCAGACGGGGTCGAATTCGTTGAACGCGCGTGCTGCGCGAATGGCGGCATCCACGGTGTATTTCATGTTTGCATCAACCATCAGCGGCATGTCGGGCCCGAAAGCATCGCGCATTGCGGCGATTTTGGCGACGTCTTCACGCAGCAGGTCGCGGCCGACTTTCATTTTGATCGCGCGGTGGCCAAGGGCGATGTTTTGATGCGTTTGATCCACCAATTCTTGTGGAGTGAGGTCGATGTCGATCCCGCCCGCGTAGCAGGGAACCGCAGCATCATAGCCACCGAGCAATTGGTAAAGTGGTAGGTCGGCTTTGACTGCCTTGAGGTCCCATAGGGCCATGTCCAAAGCGGATTGCGCAAGTACGGTTGGCCCGCCGCGTCCGCCGTAGTGAAAGGCCCACCAGATATCTTTCCAGATCGCTTCGATCATGGCGGCGTCGCGTCCGATGACCATAGGGGTCATTTCGCGGCCGAGAATGTCTGCAATTGCGCCGCCGTTCACCCCGCAGGTGAAAGTATAGCCGACGCCAGTGGCCCCATCGCTATCTGTAACGCGGGCGGTGACCACCTCAAAGCCGGTCATGGTGCCGTGCATCGCGTCCTCTAGTGCTCGGGGCAAAGGGATCACGTAGTGGTCGGTTTGGATGCGGTCGATAAGGGTCATAGGAATTTCCTGAGCTGGGGGCGCCATGAAGGCGCCCCCAAGAGTTGGTTTACAAGAACACCGTTACGATAGGCGGATATGCCAGCAGAACCGCCAGAGCCAAAAGCTGTAGGGCGATGAACGGCAGGAAGCCTTTGAAGATGTCCGTGAGCGAGATGTGCGCTGGTGCGACTGATTTGAGGTAGAAAGCTGCTGGGCCAAAGGGTGGCGACAGAAAGCTTACTTGCATGTTCATACAGAACACCACGCCGAACCAGATCGGGACCAAGCGCGGATCAATCGACGCAAAGAAGCCGATTTCTTCTGCCGGGAGCCGGACCACGATGGGCAAGAATACAGGCATAATCAGCAGCACGATGCCAATCCAGTCCATGAACATACCCATGATCAGGAAGATGAGCATCATCATCAAGATCACACCCATTGTTGGCAGGTCGTAGCCGACAATCAGGTTGGCCACGTAGGTCGGACCACCCACAAGGGTGTAGGCAGCGGCCAAGGCTGAGGCCCCAATGGTCACCCAAATGATCGTACCTGTGGACCGCAGCGTACGGACCAGAGCATCCCAGACGATCTCGAAGTTCATCTCGCGGCGGAGCAGGCCGATGACGAATACAGCGATCACACCCATGCCAGCGGCTTCGGTGATCCCGGTAATCCCGCCATAGATGGATCCCATAACGACGCCGATCACAATGATCGGTGCGACAAGGCCCTTGCCCATGTCCCAGCCTTTGTCGGTACGCTCTTTGCCCACGATGACATAAGCAATCAACGCGAAGATCGCAAAAGCACCGGCCAAGTAGGGCAGGTCTGCAACCATGCCCAATGGGATTGGGTCGGTGTTTTCGATGACCGCGTTATCGCCTGTAACCGTGAAGAAGAGTGCACGAGCCGTTAATACGCCTGCGATCCACATGCCCGTCTTGGAAAGGAAGCCGAGGAACATCAGACGTTTTTCATTGCCTTCGGGCTCACCGGGAACCGGTTCCGGCAGCGGGGCCAGCGACGGGTTCAGGTTGGTGCGCACGATGATGTACATGATGAAGAACGTCGCCAGCATGAAGCCGGGCAGGAACGACGCGGTAAACAGGGCCTTGATCGAGGTTTCTGTCACGAGACCGTAAAAGATCAACACGATAGAGGGTGGGATCATTGTACCAAGCGAGCCAGACGCACAGATCGTCCCGATTGCGAGGTTCTGGTTATAGCCGAGCCGCAGCATCTGTGGCAGCGCGATAAGGCCCAACAAAACCACCTCACCACCGATGATGCCCGACATAGCCGCCATGATGACGGCCATGATCGACGTCACGATCGCAATGCCACCACGGGTGCGCGACAGCCAAACGTTAAGCGACGAGTACATATCCTTGGCGATGCCCGACCTCTCTAGAAGAGAGGCCATGAATATGAACAGCGGCACCGATATCAGGACGTAGTTCGTCATCTGTCGGTAGACTGCTTGACCCAGAACCGATAGCGGACCTTGGCCAAATGTTCTGAACAGAATGTCCACGTCGAACTTTAGCAAAAGCGTAACCACGGCAAGGAACGCCGAGGCAAAGCCAAGCGGCATGCCGATAGCCAGTAGCGCAAACATCCCGAGTAGGATGATGAGGCTGAGTGTGCCTATATCGACCATATTGTTATACCTCACCCAGTGTTTTTTTGATCTTTTCGATTTCTTCTTCGTCGATATCGTCAGCAGGGGTATGTTCACCCGGTTCTTTGTTCCAATCAGCAATCAGGTTTGAAACTGCCTGAATGGTGACGGCCAGAATGATGACGAGAATGGCTGGTTTCAGCGTGCCGGGCAGAGGTGGATCCCATGCGGTGCCAAATGTTTCCATCCGCAGCATCCGGCGCATGGCGTCGTTGTAGCCGCCATAGATCATCGCGAATGTGAACAAACAGATTAGTGACGTCGAAATCAGGTCACAGATTTTTTGCAGCCAGCGCGGGAACATATCGTAGATGATGTAAATGCGGATGTGGCAGCGTTGCTGCATCGCGTATTGTCCGGCCAGCAGAAACACAAAACTCGCGATCCAGAGGGACAGTTCATTTGCCCAAAGGGTTGGTTTGCTGAACACGTAGCGAGAGACCACCTCGTAGAACATCACCACGACGATGAAGGCTGTCGCAAGCATCGCGATACGCGAGCAAATGAGTGAGACAATGTCGAACATGCCATCGGGTGGCGTTTCGATCGAGACGGCCCAGTCAGACAGATAGATAGCTGATGTCAGCATCGAAAGTGAAACCATGCCAAGCATGGCCCAAACCAATGGTTTCCCGGTTGGTCGGATCATTTCGTGCATACCGTAGGCGGCGTCGCCAAAGAGAAGACGGTTCACGGCCAGCCATGCAAACAACGCAAGTGTGATCGCAATGCTGGCAATCATAGCTTGCCTGCACGGTTTTCGGTACGACCCAAGCCACAGGCTTTCCTGTGCCATAACGTGTACTCCCCTCACATTTTTATAGAGTTTTTTAGGAGCGGCGGGCCCAGAAATGGGCCCGCCTCACCTCGGTCAGCCGAGGTACTATCAATGAGCCGATTGGCTTAGTTGATCAGGCCAAGCTGCTTCAGATAGGCCTTGTGGCTTTCGACCAGTGCACGTGTTTCTGGGTTCTTGTCGGCCCAGCCTTCCCATGCAGCTTGTGCTGCATTGCGGAAGGTCGCGCGGTCCTCTGCGGACCAGTCATAAAGTGTCACGCCTTGTGCTTGCAGCGCGGCTGCCGCTTCGGAGTTCGCCTTTTCGTTGTACAGCGCGATTTGGAAGCTGAGCTTCTGCCATGCAGTGTCGATGATACGCTGCTGCTGCTCGGTCAGGCCGTTCCAGACGTCGAGGTTACACGCGAGGTGATCCGACGGCATGGAGTGGAAGCCGGGGTAGGTGGCGTGCTTAACGATGTCATAGATGCCGAGGCCGACGTTGTTGGCCAAGCCGGATGCGTCTGCACCGTCGATGATACCGGTTTCAAGCGCGGTAAAGATCTCGGTGAAGTCCATGACGATTGGCGATGCGCCGAGCTTTTCAAAGATTTCTGTTTCCAAGCCGGGGGGCGAACGGAATTTCCAGCCCTTCAGGTCTTCGAAGCCAGCAATCGGCTTGGAGGAGGACATGGATTCTTGACCGTAGATGGACCAACCGATGAGCTGCATGTTTTGGTCGTTGTACAGGGCTTGTGCGGCTTCGTAGCCATCACCGTGGTAGAGCCAGCTGTACTGCTGCCATGGTGTGTCGTAGCCACCCATGATGTCGCCAACGAATTGGAACGCAGGGTTTTTACCGGTCTGGTATGCACCGCCTGTCGCGTCACAATCGAGGATGCCGTTGATTGCGGCGTCGAAGGTTTCGACTGTTGCAACAACGGAGGACGAGTAGAACATCTCGATGGTGATGTCGCCGCCGGACATTGTTTGTACGTCGTCGATCCAGGTTTGTAGGAACTGACCCGTTGGGTGCTCAGTTGCATAGTGCGTTTGGATGCGCAGGGTAACTGGGTCCGCGCTTGCAGTTGTTGCAAGCATGGCAGCCGCAGCTGTCCCCATAAGAATGGACTTGAAGTTCATTGTGATTCCTCCCGTTACGGCTCATTGGCCGCTTGATTTACTCTGGAATAACCAGAGCTATTCCATAAGATGGTATACCATCTTGACGTGACGCTAGCGAAAGCCATGTCGACATTCAACAAATTTTGGTATACCAAAAGTGAAAATTCGCACAGGGCCCGTTTTTTGAGCAAATCCATCGACAATTTATCCTTACCTCAGGCTGAGCTAACGCTCCCTGAACAGATCGCGACGGACCTGCGTCGCGATATTCTGAACGGTAAGTTTGCCCCGGGTTCGACCCTCAAGGAGCGTGATAATGCGTTGGAAATGGGCGTCAGCCGCACCCCTATGCGAGAGGCGATTCGTATTCTCGCCAAAGAGGGTTTGGTGCAGTTGCGGCCCGCGCGCAGTCCGATTGTGGCGCGGCCCACGTTCAAGCAGATCAGTGACAATATCGTCGTGTTGACCACGCTCGAACTGCTGTCAGCGGACCTTGCCTGCCAGACGGCCACTGATGATCAGATCCAAGAAATCGAGGACGCCCAGAATAGGTTCGCAGCCGAGGCCGATTTGGTCGAGCGGGTTGAGGCGTTTGAATTGGACATGCAGGTGCATCTGGCGATCACGCGCGCCTCTAACAACGACGTTTTGATTGATGCACATCGTTCGATGCTGGCTCGGATGTGGCGTGCACGGTTCCTGTCGGCGCGTCGCGCGGACAGCCGTGCCAGTGTGATGAAACAACATGACCAAATCATCGAAGACCTAAAACAGCGTGACGCGGATGCGGTCCGCCAAAGCTTAAATGCCCACCTAGAACTGCTTGCGGTCAATGTGCGTGGCTATTTCGAAGCCGAAGAGATGGATCTAACCGCTCCTTCGTAACACTTTCATATCCCAAGACCAAAAAAGGACACACCATATGAAACTCTTGCGCTTTGGCCCCAAGGGCCAAGAAAAACCCGGCGTTTTGGACGC
>NZ_CEZFMW010000120.1:0-10898 GCF_982993085.1 Thalassobacter sp.
AAAGAAAATCGCGGTGGGCCATGTCCATGCCATCCATTCCATGTCGGCGCCTCCCTCTAAACTCGGCCCAGGGCAAAGCCCTTGGCGATGTAGTTGCGAACAAAATAGATCACGAGCGCGCCGGGCACGATCGTCAGAATGCCAGCCGCCGCCAGCACGCCCCAGTCGATGCCCGCAGCCCCTTGGGTCCGGGTCATGATCGCGGCGATGGGTTTGGCATCCACGGTCGTCAGCGTCCGCGACAGCAACAGTTCAACCCATGAGAACATGAAGCAAAAGAACGCCGCAACGCCGATCCCGGATGCAATGAGCGGCATAAAGATTTTCGCGAAAAACCGCCCAAACGAATAGCCGTCGATATAGGCTGTCTCGTCGATTTCTTTGGGCACGCCGCGCATGAAGCCTTCCAAAATCCACACGGCCAGCGGCACATTGAACAGACAATGCGCCAACGCCACGGCAATGTGCGTGTCGAACAAACCCACACTTGAATACAGCTGAAAGAACGGCAAAGCGAACACGGCAGGTGGCGCCATACGGTTTGTCAGAAGCCAGAAAAACAGGTGTTTGTCGCCCATGAAGTGGTAGCGCGAAAACGCGTAAGCCGCAGGCAGCGCCACCGCGAGGCTGATAACCGTGTTCATCACCACATAGATCAGCGAGTTGATGTAGCCCGTGTACCACGCAGGGTCCGTTAGGATCGTGCGATAGTTATCGAGCGTCGGGTTCGCAGGCCACAGGGTAAAGGTGCTGACGATCTCTGTGTTGGTCTTAAAGCTCATGTTCAGGAGCCAATAGATCGGCAGCATCAAGAACAGCAGATAAAGCCCCATAACGATGGTACTGCTTTTGACCTTTGGCAGGGCGCGGGCCTTGGGGGCAGTGATGGATGCGTCGGTCATGGCTTAACCCTCCCGCTTTTCGAGGTTGGTCATGACGGTGTAAAACACCCATGAGATCAATAGGATCGTGAGGAAGTACATGATCGAGAACGCAGCCGCAGGACCCAGATCAAACTGACCAAGCGCCATTTTCACCAGATCAATCGACAGCATCGTTGTCGTAGATCCGGGGCCGCCACCGGTGACAACGAATGGCTCGGTATAGATCATAAAGCTGTCCATGAACCGCAAAAGGATCGCAATCATCAAGACGCCCATCATCTTGGGCAGTTCAATGTAGCGGAACACTGCCCAACGGCTGGCTTGGTCAATTTTGGCGGCTTGGTAATAGGCGTCGGGGATGGATTTCAGACCCGCATAGGCGAGCAAGGCCACCAGTGACGTCCAGTGCCAAACATCCATCACGATGATCGTCACCCATGCCGCGAACGGATCGCTGGTGTAGTTATAATCAACCCCGATCGCCGCAAGCGTGTGCCCCAGAAGGCCAATATCAACGCGACCAAAGATTTGCCAAATCGTGCCAACCACGTTCCAAGGGATTAACAGCGGCAGAGACATGACCACCAAACAGAAGCTCACCCAAAATCCGCTTTTGGGCATGTTGAGAGCTATGAAAACGCCAAGCGGGATTTGGATCAGGAGGATGATGCCTGAAAACATTAGCTGCCGCCCGAGCGCATCCCACATCCGATCGTCGCGGAGCATTTCTTCGAACCACTCCAACCCCGTCCAGAAAAACTGATTGTTCCCAAAGGTGTCCTGCACGGAATAATTGACCACCGTCATCAACGGGATCACGGCCGAAAATGCCACCAGAACCAGCACCGGAAGAACAAGGAACCATGCCTTTTGGTTGACTGTCTTTTCCATCAGGCGGCCTTTCCTGCGCGACGCCAATCGTTGACGTAAACGTTTACATGGGCGGGATCGAAGGTCACGCGCGTCATATCGGGTGAGATTGAGGTATCCTCACCAGCAACGATGTTAATTTCACTACCAAAGAGGTCCGCGCGCACGATCTTGTGGCGGCCTACATCCTCAACCCGGCGGACCTTGACCGGCAGGCCTTCGCCCTCGGTCAGGGTCACGAACTCAGGCCGGACGCCAATTTCTACCTTGCCGTCCAAAGCATCATAGGCCTGCGGCAGGGCGACGGTTGCACCGTGGATATTTGCCATCTGCCCATCAATCGCAGCGGGGATCACGTTCATCCCCGGGGAGCCGATGAAATAGCCCACAAACGTGTGTTCGGGCCGTTCAAACAGTTCTTGCGGCGTGCCGATCTGAACGACCCGCCCGTCATACATTACGACGACCTTATCCGCGAAAGTCAGGGCCTCGGTCTGGTCGTGGGTGACATAGATCATCGTGTGACCAAATTCGTGATGAAGCGATTTAAGCTGCGTGCGCAACTCCCACTTCATATGCGGATCGATCACGGTGAGCGGCTCATCGAACAACAGGGCGTTCACGTCCTCTCGGACCATGCCGCGCCCTAGGCTGATCTTTTGCTTGGCGTCCGCAGTCAGGCCACGCGCGCGTTTGCCCAGCTCTGCCTCCATCCCGATCATCTGCGCAATCTGTTGAACACGGTCAGCGATGTACTGCGGGCGCGCACCACGGTTTTTCAACGGAAACGCCAAATTATCGCGGACGGTCATCGTGTCGTAGACCACCGGAAACTGGAACACTTGGGCGATGTTACGATCCGCCGTCGAGGCGTGCGTGACATCGACATCATCAAACAAAATCCGCCCTTGGCTGGGGTGCAGCAGCCCGGAAATGATGTTCAAAAGCGTAGATTTACCACAACCGGAGGCCCCCAAGAGGGCATATGCCTCACCATCAGCCCAGTCGTGGTTCAGTTCCTTCAACGCAAAATCATCTTCGCCTTTCGGCGAGGGCAGGTACGAATGCGCAAGGTTATCGAGCGTAATTTTTGCCATAGTGCCCCCTCAGGCCGCCAGCGCATAGGACGCGGGCGCGACCAACTCGCCGCCCTCGCCAAAGATGTAGACATGGCGCGGATCCAGATAGACTTTGAGGGCCGCGCCCAGTTCCAAGTCGTGCACGCCGTGGACTAAACCGACCCACCGCTCACCATGGTGATCGAGGTGCACGAACGTCTCGGACCCGGTCAGTTCGGTCACAACAAGCTTGGTATCAAACGCCATTGCGCCGTTCGCATGAGACGTGATTTCCACATGGTTTGGGCGGAACCCAGCCAGATATCGCCCATCGGCCAAGCCCTCCATCGGGCCCATCGCAGGCGCGCTTTGACCATCACCAAACATGATCTTTGAACCCGTCTTGCTAACCCTCAGGAAGTTCATTGGCGGATCGCTGAACACCCGCGCGGTGGTCGCATCAACTGGCTGACGGTAGACGGTAGGTGTGGGGCCAAACTGGGTGACGCGCCCTTCAAAGAGCGCAGCCGTGGAACCACCAAGCAAGAGGGCCTCCTCTGGTTCGGTCGTTGCGTAAACAAAGATCGAACCGGCTTCTTCGAAGATCTTGGGGATCTCAACGCGCAACTCTTCGCGCAGCTTGTAGTCAAGGTTCGCGAGCGGCTCATCCAGCAGAACCAGCCCCGCATCTTTCACCAACGCACGGGCCAAAGCACACCGCTGTTGCTGCCCACCTGATAGCTCAAGCGGTTTGCGATCAAGCAGCGGCGAAAGCTGCATCAGATCGGCAGCCTTGCGCACGGACGCGTCAATCTCAGCGCGGGATTTGCCGAGCAGCCGCATCGGCGAGGCAATGTTGTCGTAGACCGTCATGGTAGGGTAATTGATGAACTGCTGGTAGACCATCGCGACCTGCCGGTCCTGCACACGCATTCCAGTAACATCCTGACCTTGCCAGAAAATCTGGCCTGTCGTCGGCTTGTCCAGCCCCGCCATCAACCGCATGAACGACGTCTTGCCCGACAGTGTCGGCCCCAATAAAACGTTCATTGTCCCCTTGTTCAGGGTCAAATCGGTTGGAAAAATATGCGTCTGGCCGCCCACGACCTTGGACACATTTCTAAGCTCGAGTGTCATAGCCCCCCCTATTCCGCTGCCGCAGTTTGCTGCAACTTTAGAGCGTCCTGCATCCACTCGTCGAGATGTGCAATTTGATCTTTGCTCATTAACAAACCCAGCTTGCTGCGCCGCCAAACCACATCATCGGCCCGCTGCGCGTATTCATTTTCCATCAACCACCGCACCTCTTTTTCGGTCAAGGTGGCGCCAAAATCCTCGCCCATATCAGTCAGTGACTGCGCACTACCGAGCATATCCTTTGCATCCGTCCCGTAGGCCCGGACCAGCCGTTTTGCCCATCTGGCCCCGACAAACGGGTAGGCCGCACGGATATCTTGGATCAGCCGGTCGGCCCCCGAAACCGGGAAATCCCCCCCAGGAAGCGGCACACCCGCCGTCCAGGGCTGAGCCAAATCAGGGAACACTTTGCCAATCTCTTCCAAAGCACTTTCGGCCAATCGGCGATAGGTCGTGATCTTGCCGCCAAAAACGTTCAGCGCGGGCGCACCACGCGTTTGGTCCAGTTCAAGCACATAATCGCGCGTGGCCGCAGTCGCGCTACTGGCCCCGTCATCGTACAAAGGGCGCACGCCAGAATACGTCCAGACGACATCCGCATCACTGATGGGCTCTGCCAAGTACTGGTTGATGAAATCAATTAGATAGCTCTGCTCCTCGGCGGTGCATTCGGGCGCCTGCGCGGCGTCGTCGTGGTCCGCGTCGGTGGTGCCGATCAGCGTAAAATCTGTCTCATACGGAATGGCGAAAATGATCCGCCCGTCTGCGCCTTGGAAAAAGTAGCATTTGTCGTGATCATAGAGCCGATTTGTCACGATATGGCTGCCGCGCACCAATCGGACACCGCCTTGCTGGTTGCTCTTCAGCGTGCCGCGCAGCACGTCGCCCACCCAAGGGCCCGCTGCATTAACAACCATGCGCGCAGTGATAGTTTCACTAGACCCAGTCGTGGTGTTTTCTAGCGTCACCCGCCATCCACCACCCACGGGGTCGGCAGATACAACCTTTTGGCGTGGCAGGATTTTCGCGCCACGCGCCTCGGCATCCCGCGCGTTCAGAATGACCAGACGCGAGTCTTCCACCCAGCAATCGGAATACTCGAACGCATGTTCAAATTTGGAGTTTAACGGCGCGCCCTCAGCTGATCCACGCAAATGACAGCGCGACGTTCCGGGTAGCAGTTCCCGCCCGCCTAGGTGGTCGTACAGAAACAGGCCCAACCGGATCAGCCAAGCGGGACGACGCCCCTTCATCCACGGCATCACAACGTTCAACAACTTGGACGTTGGCGTCGTAGAATCGAACCGCATGCTTTTGTGATAAGGCAGCACAAACCGCATGGGCCACGAGATGTGCGGCATCGCCTTGAGCAGAATTTCACGCTCAATCAGCGATTCCCGCACCAGCCGAAATTCGAAATATTCGAGGTACCGCAGACCGCCATGGAACAACTTGGTGGAGGCCGAGGACGTCGCCGAGCCAATGTCGTTCATCTCAGCCACGGCAACCGACAGGCCACGCCCAGCGGCGTCCCGTGCGATCCCGCACCCATTGATGCCCCCGCCGATTACCAGCAGGTCGAACCTCGACTCCATGAAACTTTCCTCCCACACGGGCCTCCCGCCCGTTGATGAATTTCTGGCAAGAAACGCGCCCATATGGAAGATAAAAATGTTCGTTTGTGATCGAATTTTTAAATAATGATAAAAATCAGATAGATATAAACGAGAAAATCGCCCTTTTCCGAGGCATTTCATCCAAACAGCCAACAAAATACACTAATCGCCGCGAAGTTTTCATGGAATCGAACACAAACGCACTATAACAACGGCTAAGCGAAAATAAGGCGTCCCTATGGTTCAAACACTGCGCAAACCCGAGATCATCAATATCGCCCGTCGCGAAGGGCTCGTGACGGTTGAGGGTTTGGTGTCTCATTTTGGGGTGACGCCACAAACCATCAGGCGCGATCTGACCGAATTGGCCGATTCCGGTCAGCTAGAGCGCGTGCATGGCGGCGCGATCTTGCCTTCAACAACAGCCAACATTGGCTACAGCGAACGGCGTGAACTGAACAACTCCGCCAAAGTGGATATTGCCCGCGCCTGCGCCCGAGAAATTCCTAACGATTGCGCAATCTTCCTGAATATTGGCACGACAACCGAAGCGGTGGCCGCAGAATTGCTCCACCACGAGGGGCTGATCGTTGTAACCAACAACATCAACATCGCCATGATCCTATCGGCCAACAAGGCCATCGAAGTGGTCGTGACTGGCGGAAATCTTAGGCGTTCTGACGGTGGATTGATCGGGGATTTGGCCAAACAAACCATTGGTCAGTTCCGCTTTGATTACGCGGTCATCGGATGCTCTGCGTTGCACGAAGCTGGCGAAATCCTTGATTTCGATTTCCAAGAAGTCGGCGTCAGCAAAGAGATTATCAGCCGGAGTGAGCACGTTTTTCTAGTGGCGGATACCTCCAAATTTGAACGTAAGGCCCCCGCGCGCATAGCCTCGCTCAGCTCGATTGATGTGTTTTTCACCGATCACGCTCCCCCAAGGGGCACCCAATCCATGTGCCAGGCCGCCAACACCCGTATCGTGGTCGCACCACAATCTATCGCGCCCTAGCGCACCGCCGCCAAGTGCTGGGACACTGCGGCCAACACTTCATCGGGGCGCTCCTCTACCAGAAAATGCCCCGCATCAACGTCCTGCCCAATGACGTTCGGGAACCACGCGCGCCACGCATCAAGCGGATGGATATGGTGTGCGATCACGCCCCGTCGCCCCCACAACACAAGGCACGGAATATCACTGGTTCGGCCTTCGTCACTGGCGTCATGAACACGATCAGCATTGGCAGCAGCCGTGTAATCCGCGCACCATGCAGCCACGACTGATGGGTTGCGTGCGGCACGCTCATATTCCGCCAGCGCGCGGGTATCGAACATCTCTTTCGAACCAGCCAAGCCCAGCAAAGCGGCATGCAAATAGCATATCGGATCCGCATTAATCAGTCGGCGCGGCATATCCCCGGGTTGGGCCAAAAACACCCAATGATAGTATCGCTGCGCCAGCCAATCATCCATCGTGCGCCACACATCGAGCGTGGGCAAAATATCCATGAGCACAAGCGATTGCACGGCATCCCCATGGTCCAGAACCATCCGATGCGCCGTCCGCGCGCCCCGATCATGAGATACAACATGAAACGCTTCATGCCCCAAGTGTCGCATTAAATCGACCTGATCCTGAGCCATCGCGCGAAATGTAAAATCGTCCGTTTTAGCAACGGAATCGCCATAGCCGCGCAGATCGGCCACGACAACGCGGTGCGCCTTCGCCAGATCCTCTGCCACGACGTGCCACATGACATGCGTTTGCGGATATCCATGCAGCAACAAAAGCGGCGGGCCATCACCGCCCACACGGGCGTGAATGGTCGCATCAGACAAGTCTATGTCAATCTCTTGAAAACCCGAAAACATCCGAATGCCCCCACTGCGTGCCTACTCGCACTATGCGCGGGTTTCTTCGGCCCGCAAGGGGGGGAGTTCGATGGCGGGCACAGGCGACTTATACGCTTTCCCCCTTTGGCGTCGGTCACTATAGATTACACACAAACCAAAAATTCTGCGGAAATCGAAAGCAATGCTTAATCTTATCGGATCACCCCGATGACCATTCGGTTGCTCAAAACCCTTGTTGCAGTTGCCGATGCAAAGACCTTTAGCGCTGCGGCCAAAGTGGTGCATGTCACCCATGCCGCCGTGAGCCAGCAGATGCGCACGCTTGAAGAAGACCTTGGCGTTGAGCTGTTTGATCGCAGCACCCGCACCCCCGAGTTGACGCAAACGGGACTAGAGGTCGTGACCCGCGCGCGCAAAATTATCAACGATTACAACAATCTTGTGCCATCCGTCTTGGCTGATGGCGGCCTTAGCGGCACAGTCACGCTGGGGGCGATACCGACCACCCTGACAGGGCTGGCCCCCCGCGCGATGTCGATCCTCAAGGCCAAATTCCCCAAGACCGGGCTGCACATCCGCCCCGGCTTAACACGCGCCCTTTTAACGGATGTTGAACGCGGCGCACTAGACGCGGCCATCGTGACCAAACCGCACCTGATGCCCGTTGGCCTCGATTTCTTTGAACTGGCACGCGAACCGCTTGAGCTGATCGCCGCAGCGCAAGAGCCAGAGGATGATCCAGAAATCCTCCTCAAAAGCCGCCCTTTCATCCGGTTCAACCGCAACGCCGTGGTCGGCTCGTTAATCGATACTTGGATTTTGTCGAAACGCATCCGCGTGGCCGAGACGATGGAACTGGACAGCCTTGAGGCCATCACCAGCATGGTTCAGCAAAACCTAGGCGTGTCGATTGTGCCGCGACTTGCGGTTCCACAGGCCAGCGATACCCATGTCAAACGGATGGCGCTTGGCCCAGACGCCCCGCTGCGCATTCTGGGGCTGGCCTACCGTGAGGATCAGATCAAAACTCGCGCCCTGCAGGAGATTTCCCAAGCTCTGCAAATGGTCGTCGACACCGCCCGAGAGGCCCAATGACCTACGACATATTCCTCTATTTGGCCCTTGGCGCGATGGCGGGCGGCTTCATCAATGGCCTGTCGGGCACCGGCACCGCGCTCTTCGCGCTCGGCTTTTACCTTGTGGTGCTAGAGCCGATCACAGCCGTCTTTATCGTAGCGTTCATGTCCGTTCTTGCAGGCCTTCAGGGTCTTTGGATTGTCCGGGCTGAGATCCTGTCACAGCCCAAACGCCTAATGCGGTTTCTGATCCCGGGGCTCTGTGGCGTATCGGTCGGGGTCATGCTGTTGGATTACATCAATGCAGGGACCCTACGCCTTGCCATTGCGGGGTTGCTGATTGTCTACGGTGGTTATTTTAGCATGCGCGCTGCCCTGCCTGCGTTTAAAAAACCAACCCCATGGCTCGATAGCCTCGTGGGTCTGCTTGGCGGCGTTCTTGGCGGGACCGCCAGTGTGTCAGGTGCATTGCCACAGATGTGGGTATCGCTGCGGCCATGGACCAAGTCCGAAACCCGCGCCGTGCTCCAACCGTTCAACGTGGCTATCCTGTCCACAACGGTCATAGCCCTCGCCTTTAAGGGTGCCTTTGACGCAACCGCGCAAACCGCTTTGCTGGTCACCGTGCCGCTTGGCTTGATCGCTGCGCAGGTCGGCATCGCCGTCTTTCGCAGGCTCAGTGACACCGGTTTTCGGCGCCTGTTGATCCTACTGACCCTCGCCATGGGCCTTGGGATTATGGTGAGTGAGCTGCTCTAGATCACTTCATCGGTGCGATCATCGCTTTCGCCGTAACGTTTAAGCACAGCCGGTTTTGTGCCTTCGTAGACACGCGCAACATTCTCGGCGATTTTGGCGTTCTCACGCTCAAACAGGCAGTCACCGTTTAGGTCCGAGGCGACAATAAAGGGGCCCATCCGATTGCACCGGATCACCCACATCGCCTGCGCAAGACCCAGTTCCTCATTCCAATGCACCGCTTCAACAGCCTCAACCCCGCGCCCCAAAAGAGCACCTGTGCCATAGCCGACGGTCGACAGATAAACCGCCCCATTGGGAACGAAGTATTCCTTATAGTCTTTGGAGGTCATGCCGCCCTTACCGACAATTAACTTGGCCCCGGTTTTCGCCATCCACTCGGGCAGCCACTTGGCAAATCGGAACGAAGCCGTGGCCGTCACGGCCCCCATATCGAATGAGCCATCCGGATTAATCCGCGCCGCAGGTGAGCAGTGGAAGTTCGCCGCACTTTGCGAGGGCAATTCCATCGGAATGTTGGCCTGTTCTTCTAGCGCGCGCATATAGACGCCTTCGCGCGCGGTATACATCAAGCCATCCAAGTACACGACATCGCCCAAGCGCAGGTCCGCAATAGCCTCAGCGCTGGGGGTGGTGGACAGGCGGACCTCACGGGGTTTACGCGGGCTCATTCGGCCGCCTCCTGCTGGGGTTCCCATTCGACAGTTTCGCGTCGCTGATAGTCCGTGAACCAATTTGGGTCTGTGCGATGCTCAACCCGGCCGTCTGCGTAGATGCGCGCCACGGCCCTACGTGATGACAAACAAAAGGCGTGCACTGACATGGGCATCCCACCGGTGTGGCAATACCCAACCTCAATATTGCAATCGATCACCATATTCTTGCCCACAAACCCCATGGCCCCCATGCCGATGGAATTGCCCAACTCCTTGAACTCGTCCTCCATCTCGGCGATGCGCGGATCCGAATTTCGGCTGCCAACGGTGCGCAACACGCTCGCGCGTTTGCCGAGTGTCATGCAGATATCCTTGGACCCACCAAGGCCGATCCCGATGATGGCAGGCTGACAGGCCAGACCGCGTTTGCCAAAGGCCATCAAGCTATCCAGATAGAACCGCTTGATCCCCTGAATGCCGTCAGACGGAAAGAGCATGCGGTAGTCTGTGCCAAACAGCCCGCCTTTGTGAACCGTAATCAGATCGATCCAAGCACCATCCGGTTCAAACCCATATTCAATCTCGGGCGCGCCGATGCCGACGTTGTTGTCATGATCCGTGCGCCAAAGCGGATGCACCCGGTTAGGACGCAATGGCACACCGTTGGTAGCGCTGGCCGTCGCGCGGCGCAAAGCGGCCTCAAGCGCGATCATCCCGCCCTCAACCTGTGCCTCGTTGCCCAGTTTCACAAACCAGCGCGGCACCCCGGTGTCACCACACATCGCGCGGCGATCTTCCTTGGCCGCCTCATAGTTGTCGAGCATGGCTTGCAACACAAACGACGACAGATCGCCGTCCTCAGTCTCTGCCGCCTGTTTCAGCCCGGTCAGATAATCCTCGGGGATCTCAATCGCGGCCTTGTTCATCAGCGTTTCGGCGGTGGATTGGATGAGGTTGATGGGGATCATTGCAGACGCTCCGGCAA
>NZ_CEZFMW010000121.1:0-10581 GCF_982993085.1 Thalassobacter sp.
CACATCCACAGGAGCGAGCGATGCGCAGATATCCCCGAGATATGGTGGGCTACGGGCCCAAACCCCCAGAAGCGAATTGGCCCGGCGGTGCGCGGATCGCGGTACAGATCGTCCTCAACTACGAGGAAGGTGGTGAAAACTGCATTCTTCACGACGACTCTGCGTCTGAAGCATTCTTGTCCGAAATCGTAGGTGCCGCCGCGTGGCCCGGACAACGGCACTGGAACATGGAGTCGATCTATGAATACGGCGCGCGCGCGGGCTTTTGGAGACTGCACCGCCTGTTCACCGAAATGGACATTCCTCTGACGGTTTACGGTGTGGCCACCGCATTGGCGCGTAACCCAGAACAGACCGCCGCGATGATCGACGCCGGATGGGAGATGGCCAGCCACGGGCTCAAGTGGGTTGAACATAAGGACATGCCCGAGCCGCAAGAACGTGAGAGCATCGCAGCCGCCGTCAAACTGCACCAAGAGGTCACGGGCTGCCGCCCCGTCGGTTGGTACACTGGCCGGTGTTCTGAAAACACGGTGCGATTGGTGGCCGAAGAGGGCGACTTTGCCTATGTCTCTGACAGTTACGCCGATGATCTGCCCTATTGGGTTGAGGTCGGCGCGCGGGATCAATTGGTGATCCCCTATACGTTGGATGCCAACGACATGCGCTTTGCCACGCCTCAGGGCTTCAACGCGGGTGATCAATTCTACAGCTATCTCAAGGACAGTTTCGACGTGCTCTATGCAGAGGGTGGGCGGATGATGTCGGTGGGCCTGCATTGTCGGCTGATCGGGCGGCCGGGCCGGGTGCAGGCGTTGCGGCGGTTTCTTGAATACGTCGCCGCCCATGAGGATGTTTGGTTTGCGCGGCGGATCGACATCGCGACCCACTGGGCCAAGACCCACCCCCACGTGCGACGCGCCCGGCCCAGCCAGATGGAGCGTGACACATTCGTGTCGACATACGGTGGCATTTTCGAACACTCCCCTTGGGTGGCTGAACACGCGCACCAGTTGGAACTGGGCCCAGCCCACGACACCGCAATTGGCCTGCATAACGCGCTGTGCCGGGCGTTTCGCGCGGCGGACCCCGCAAAGCAAATGGCGGTTCTGTGCGCGCACCCCGATTTGGCGGGCAAGCTGGCGACCGCCAAACGGCTCACCGCTGAAAGTACGTCAGAGCAAGCAAGCGCAGGGCTCGACGCGCTCACGGATGCGGAGCGTGTGCAATTCACCCAGTGGAACACGCAATACGTCGAAAAGTACGGCTTTCCCTTCATCATCGCAGTCAGGGATCACGATAAACGCAGTATCATCGCGGCCTTTAAGGCGCGGCTCAACTCGGATGCTGATACCGAATTTGCCACTGCCTGTTACAACGTAGAACGCATCGCGCTGCACCGTCTAAAGGACCTACTGCCATGAGCTATGCGTTCCCCAAGGGCGGGATGATGGGCCAAGACGCTAACCCCGAGGCCTGTTTCGTTCTGCCCGCAGTGACGCACAGGGATATTGTGACCTCGTTCCTGCCGCACTGGAAAGGAACACGTGCATAGATCCTTGCGCGGCAATTGTCGGGTTTCGCCGAGACGTTCTCTCAATACGCGATTGAGATCGGGCCGAAGGGCAACAGCATGTTGCCCGAAGTGGATATGCGCGCCGAAGCGGTGCTCTTTGTGACCCACGAAACGCCAACGCTGACCTTTGGGCGCGACACCAAACGCTGTGCACGGGCAGCTTTGTCTTTATTCCGGCCAGTGCGGTCTGGACCCTGTGGAGCCGCGCGAATATGCCCTGCGGCATTCAAGGCATTCATTGCCCACGATCGCTAAGCGGTGAAGATCGCGGCGAATATGTGTCATGGGGTTTTGACGTCGCTGTCGGTGGAGGGGCTTTATACGGTGATTGACCGTGTCCACGGCGGCCCCAATCTGGCGGAACACCTATTGGATCAGCCGCTAACGATCCTGCCGGATAACGGCACTACTTGATCACAGCCCAAGGTGGCGGTTGGTGACCTCAGGCGTCAGCTCGATAATCGTTCCGCCCCAGACACGGGTCCCTCGATCAAGGATGACGGCCGTGTCGGCAATTGCAGACAGCTCCTTGAGCGACTTGTCGATCAGTAGAATGCCAAGGCCTGTGTCCCGTTTCAGCCGCGCGATCACGTCCCAGATCGCCTGTCGGATCAGGGGTGCAAGCCCCTCGGTCGCCTCATCCAAGATCAACAGCCGGGGGTTAGTCATCAACGCACGCCCGATGGCCAGCATCTGCTGCTCTCCGCCCGAAAGGGTCGCCGCACTTTGATCTAGCCGATCACTTAGGCCGGGAAACAGGTCTAGGACCGTCGCCTCATGCCATGGGCCGGGGCGGGCTGCCGCAATCAGGTTCTCGCGTACACTCAGGTTGGGGAAGCACCTCCGTCCTTCCGGGACCAAGCCGATGCCAGCTTGCGCAGCCTTGTGGGCGGGCAGGGCGCGCAGGTCTGTGCCGTCGAACGTAATGGTGCCACCTGCCGGGATCATTCGACAGATGGATTTGACGGTGGTGGATTTGCCCATCCCGTTACGACCCATCAAGGCCACGACCTCCCCCTGCGCGACCTCAAGCGAGACATCGAACAGGGCTTGGGTCGCGCCATAGTGCGCGGTTAGGTTCTGGACGGACAAAAGGCTCATGCGTCCTCTCCGAGATAGGCGGCGCGTACGTCCGGGTTGGCGCGGATTTCATCGCGTGTGCCCGTCGCAATCAGTTGACCATAGACTAAAACACTGATCCGGTCCGCAAGCGCAAAGACCGCGTCCATGTCGTGTTCCACCATCAGGATCGGAGCCTCATCCCGCAAACCGTCTAGAAAACGCGTCAGCCGCGCAGACCCCTCGGCCCCCAAACCCGCCATGGGTTCATCCATCACAAAGGCCCGTGGTTTCAGGGTTAGGGCCACGGCCACCTCTAGCTGGCGACGTTGTCCGTGTGATAGGGCGGCGGTCTGCATATCGGCGCTATCTAGCAGGCCAACGCGGTCTAACGCGGCCTCGGCGGTGGCGCGCAAGTCGGCATCGTGCAGGGCACTGCGAAACAGGGGCACGCGCCCGCCGCGCGTACCCAGCGCACCAAGTACCGCGTTTTGCAGGACCGTGTCCTCCATCGCCAGCGCGCTGACTTGAAATGTCCGGCCCAAACCTGCACGCGCACGGTCCGCCACGCCAAGGGCCGTGACGTCCGCCCCTAGTAAATGCACGCTGCCCGCGTCTGGGCGCAATTTGCCTGCGATTTGCTGGATTAGGGTCGATTTGCCCGCGCCATTAGGGCCGATCAATGCATGGATTTCGCCGGGCCGTAGATCAAGTGAGATCCCGCGACTGGCCTCAACCGCGCCGAAGCTTTTGGTAATTCCACGGGTTTCCAAAACGGGGGTCATCGCTTTTCTCCCGCCACGAGGCCGATCAACCCACCACGCGCAAACAGGACAATCAGCAGGAGCAAGACGCCCAAGCCGATCTGCCAAAATTCACTGATGCCGCCAAGGTGATGTTCTAGGAAAATGAACACCGCTGCTCCGACCACGGGGCCGTACAGCCGGGCCACGCCGCCGATTAGCAGAAATACGATCAGTTCACCCGACAGTTGCCAGCTAAACATTGTGGGCGAAACAAAGCGGTTCAAATCCGCAAACAGCGCGCCTGCAAGCCCCGTAATCGCACCAGAGATGACGAATGCCAGAAGGCGTAGGCGAAAAGGCGACAGGCCCACTGTTTCCACCCGGTCCGGGCTTTGGCGCGCGGCATTCAGTGCAAGGCCAAAGGGCGACGCCTTGAGGCGGGCATGAATAAACAGCGCCAGCATCAGCGCGACAAACGAAATGGCGAAGAACTGGATCGGGTCGAGCGTATTGAGGCCCGGAAATCCATTTCGCACATAGATCGAAAGCCCGTCTTCACCGCCGTATGCGGGCCAAGAGATGGCGAAATAGTAGAACATTTGCCCAAAGGCGAGGGTGATCATGATGAAATAGACGCCGGAAGTGCGCAGCGTCAGCGCGCCAATCGCAAGAGCCGCCAGCCCCGATGACACCAGCGCCGTTAGCCAAATGATCGGCATCGACTTGGTGCCCTCTAGGCCCCAGATCATCGGCTGAAACGTTTGCGCATGATGGGCCAGAATACCCATCGCATAGCCACCGACACCAAAGAACGCCGCATGACCTAGGCTGACCAACCCACCAATGCCCAACGCTATGTTCAGGCCAACACCCGCCAACGCAAGGATCGCGACCTTGGTGGCCAGTGTGATTGTAAACGGCTCATCTGCCCACAGCGCCCAGAGTGGCACCGCCAGAAGCCCCAGTGTCAGGGCTGCGTTTAGCCAACGCTCGGGGATCATGCACGTACTCCAAACAGGCCTGTTGGTCGCCAGATCAGGACCGCTGCCATCAAGATATAGATCGCCATAGACGCCAACGCCGAGCCGACCGTTGCCGCTGAGGATGCGGGCATGAACAGCGCGAACAATCCGGGCAGTAGCAGCTTGCCCAGCGTGTCCGTTAGGCCCACCAAAACGGCGCCCACCAGCGCCCCTTTGATCGAACCGATCCCGCCGATCACGATCACAACGAACGCGAGGATCAAGACAGGCTCACCCATGCCGACCTGCACCGATTGGATCGCACCCACCAACGCACCTGCCAATCCCGCAAGCGCGGCACCGAGTGCGAAGACGATGGTATAGAGGCGCGAAATGTCGATACCGAGTGCTGCGATCATTTCACGGTCGCTTTCGCCCGCGCGAATTTGGATGCCCAGCCGTGTGCGGGTGATCAACAGCCCAAGCCCGATGGCCACCGCGATGCCAACCCCAATCAAGAACAACCGATAGGTCGAATACTCGATCCCTCCGGGCAGGCTGATGGGGCCGGACAGCGCCGGGGGTATGTTCAGGTACAGCGGGAATGAGCCAAAGACCCAGCGCGTCCCTTCGGAGAAGATCAGGATCAGCGCGAAGGTGGCCAAGACTTGGTCCAAGTGGTCGCGGGCATAGAGCCGCCGGATCACCAGAACCTCGACTAAAGCTCCAGCAGCCGCGGCCGCAGCCAATGCAGCCCCAAGCGCCAACACGAATGAGCCCGTCGCCCCCGCCACTGCCGCCGCTGCAAATGCGCCTAACATAAACAGCGACCCATGGGCCAGATTGATCAGACCCATCACGCCAAACACAAGCGTCAGCCCCGCTGCCATCAGAAACAGGGTCACACCAAATTGCAGGCCGTTGAGGACCTGCTCGATCAGAAGAATAAGACTCATGGGAGAGGGAACTGGACCGGAGCGTGCCCCGGTCCAGTTAAATCACATCTTACAGTCTGCGCCGTAGACATCGCTGTGGTCTGTCAGGGCGGTGCCAATGATGCGGTTGGTGAAAACGTCGCCTTCTTGGATCACCTCACGGACGTAGATATCCTGAATGGGGTGATGGTTGTCGGCAAAGGCGAAATCCCCACGGGTAGAGGCAAAATCAGCCGCCTTGAGGGCCGCGCGGAACGCATCGGCGTCATTCACATCGGCCGAGGCCATCGCGCTGAGCAGCAAGTTGGCGGTGTCAAACCCTTGGGACGCGTACAGCGAGGGCAGGCGACCATATTCCGCTTGGAAGCTTTCGACAAAGGCCGCGTTGGTCGCGTTGTCGATGTCCTTGTTCCACTGCGACGTGTTCACAACGCCCAATGCAGCGGCGCCCACGGCTTGGAGAATGCCTTGGTCAAAGCTGAATGCAGGGCCCACAACGGGTAGATCTACGCCACTATCGGCATACTGCTTGAGGAACGAAATCCCCATGCCGCCGGGCAGGAAGAAGAACACGCTGTCTGCACCCGATGCCCGAATTTGGGCGATTTCGGCTGCGTAATCGGTTTGGCCCAGCTTGGTGAACACTTCACCGGCCAGTTCGCCGCCGTACTGGCGTTTGTAGCCTGTCAGCGCGTCTTGGCCCGCAGGGTAGTTGGGCGCGAGGATGAAGCTATTGGAGTAGCCAGCAGAGTTCGCATAGGCGCCGGCGGCTTCGTGCAGATTGTCATTCTGCCAGGCGACGTTGAAATAGTTGGGGTGACATCCACGACCCGCCAAGGCCGATGGGCCCGCGTTTGGTGACAGATAGAATTTGCCTTGTGCTGTTGCCGCAGGCACCACAGCCATCGCAAGGTTGGACCAGATGATCCCGGTCATCACGTCCACTTTTTCGGACTGGATCATTTTGTCGGCCAGTTGCACGGCGATTTCGGGCTTGCGTTGGTCATCTTCGATGATGACCTCGATGTTGGTGTTACCCGATTGGTTGATCGCGAGCATGAAACCATCACGCACGTCGATGCCAAGGCCCGCGCCGCCGCCCGAAAGCGTGGTGATCATCCCGACTTTGACCGCGCCGTGGCCATCGGCCGATGCAGCGGTTCCGAATGCCGCGACCGTGGCCGCAAGTGCAAGGTGTTTGAACATAGTAGTCCCCCTATTTGTCCCTTGGACGCTCGATCAAAAGGCTTTGAACGTCAGCGTCGTGAGCGTCCGCTCGATTCCGTCGATGTCGAGCAGGTTATCGTTGATAAATTTGCCCACATCCTCGCCTTCGGGGATGTAGAGCTTGAGCAGCAAATCATATTCACCGGAGGTGGAATATAGCTCCGAATGAATTTCGCGCAGCGCAATGGCATCGGCCACGGTGTAGCCTGTGCCGGGGCGGCAGCGGATCTGGACGAATACGCAGTTCATTTGTGTCTCCCGTCGGCACATGTTGCAGCCCGCGCAGAAAAGCATGGCCGCGCGCGGAAGGGTAGAGGCATTTTACCCCCTTGGCACACGGGTATCCCACGCGCGCTCGAAAACGAGGGTGTCGCCCTCCCACGCCTTGATCCACGATGTGATGGCAAAGTCGGGACCATCGCCGCGCTGATACACCTCGCATTCGGTCCGCACCTGCCATGCGCCGCGCCCCTTGCTGCGGGTCCAATGGAACCGCGCGCTTGCCGCGCCGGTGTCATCCATGGGCATGGTAAAGGTTTCGTGGACGCAAAGCCCGGTTTCCAGCCCATGGGTTGTGTCGCGGTAAACGCCGTCGTCACCAATGATTTCGGTGGTGATGGTCCGTGTGCCGTAATCTTGGGTGATCTTCTTGCTTTCGGCGCGTGGCGCCAACGTGTCTGTTGCCAGTGGTGGTGCGGCGCGCGGCGGGCCGAACCCTTGCCATTCAGGTCCTGTGCGCAGGGGCAGCATGATGTCCCCACCCTTGATACGCAGGGTCACGGGCCTGGGACTGGGAAAGGCAAAGGGGAAGTAATTCGGCGCAATCGCGATCCGAAGTCGGTGGCCCTTGGGCAGGCGGTAGGCGATCTGATCGAGGGAAACGTTGATCTCCATCGCCGCGCCGGGGGTCACATCCACCGGCGTGTCATGCCCAAGGCGGTGGCGTAAGTTTAGCAGCCCCATCGTAATTAGCGCGGATGTCCCGTCAGGCCGCAGGTCACACAACCGCACAGTCATTTGCGCGTGGCTTTGATCCGCGCTCAGCGTCAGGCGCACGTTAGGCGCGCCGAGGATTTGCACCTCTTCCTCCAATGGGGCGCTGTCGAAACACAGCGCGAGCGCGTCATCAGGGCGTTGATCGGCAGGCAGCTCACCGGGGCCAAAGCCAAATGGAAAAAATTCACCTGCGCACAATCCATGGGTGGGCTCGGTCCGGGCCAGCGCATCAACGGGGCCTGCATCATCCGCAAGCGCACTGCCGTTCAGATGTAGCGCGAGCGTGGGCCCACCCACCACGCCATCTTGGCCGACCCAAACGCCCGGACGGGTCGCGAGGCTGACCTCAGGCTTGACCGAATCCATCATCCACGCGCGGTAGGGTGGGTCCTGCATCACGCCTGTCTCGGTGCCTTTTAACCAATGGTCGTACCAGCGTAGCATCTCATCCAGAAACCCGATTTGCGGACCGGGCACGCCGATGTGCGGGTATTTGTGGTTCCATGGTCCGACGATGGCGCGGCACGGGGCGGACAGGTTTTCCAACAGGGCGGCGGGTGTGTTGCGGTAGCCATCATGCCACCCGCCGACGGCCAAAACGGCGGCGTCAATCGCGCCCCAATCTTCGCACACGGAACCATGCTCCCAATAGTCATCACGGTGGCTGTGCTGTGCCCAACGGGTCGCGAGGTCTGGCGTGGCCTCTAGCCGCTCCAACCACATGTCGCGCCAAGCGTCGCCCACCAAGGCGGGGTCCGGCGGGACCGAAAACCACGACAACGCCGTTGCCGCCCACCCCGGATTTTCGCCCAGCATGACGCCGCCCTTGTAGTGGATGTCATCGGCGTAACGGTCAGTTGTGGAACATAAGGTAATGATTGCCTTTAGGGCTGGCGGGCGGCGCATCGCAACTTGCAGGCTGTTGAACCCACCCCACGAAATACCCTGCATTCCGACTGTGCCACTGCACCAATCCTGCGCGGCCAGCCATGCGATGACATCACAAGCATCCGCCAGCTCAGTTTCGGTGTATTCGTCATGCATTACCCCTTCACTTTCACCGTTGCCGCGGGTGTCCACGCGGACGCAAGCATATCCATGACCGGCTAGATAGGGGTGGCCAAGTGCATCACGCACAGCGGTGCCATCGCGTTTCCGGTAGGGGATGTATTCCAGAATAGCGGGCACGGGCCCCGCCCCTTCAGCCCGCCAGATACGCGCCGAAAGACGGGTCCCATCAGGCAAGGGGATCAGAACATGGGGGTCTTCGGAGACCGGAAAGGGAAACTCTGTCACCGTGTCCATGGATGGCTCGCTTTGGGTCGGGAGAAGTCACAAAAATGGCGGCGAAGTTGCCCTCGCCGCCATGTGGATTGGATAGGAGGGCGCTGTTACGCGAACCACCAACGCTCGGCGACTTTGTTGCCGTCGTTTTCCCAGTTGGCGGCGATGTTGCCATCATTGGCCAAGGATTTGGAATGGGCCGCGATGAAGTTCGCCCACATAGCCACGATCGCACCACCGTCGTCCTGCAACAGACGCTGCGCTTCCCAGTAGAGGTCTTTGCGCTTGGTTTGATCTGTCTCAGACCGGGCCGAGACGACCACATCGTTGAAGCGATCTGCGCTTTCGGTGTCCTTCCACGCGGTATCATTCCACTCAGTGTCGGAGGTGTATGCTGCCGAGTACATCCAGTCTTGGGTCGGACGACCGCCCCAGTAACAGGCACACCAGCCTTTTTTGTTCCAAACGTTGGACCAGTAGCCATCCGATGGCTCACGGATCAATTCGATCTCAATCCCGGCCTCGGCGGCGGAGGCTGCAATCAACTGGCCCGCATCAACGGCACCGGCAAAGGCAGCGTCGGCAACAGACAGTTGGATCGGACCAGAGTGGCCGGATTTTTCGTAGTGGAAGCGCGCGCGATCAGCATCAAACTCATGCACGGGCAGTTCAGTGTTGAGGAAGGGCATCGCCGATGACACAGGCACGTCGTTGCCCGCTGCACCGTGACCTAGCAGAACCTTGTCCACCAGTTCCTGACGCTTGATCGCCAGCTTCAGCGCCATGCGCAGATCGTAGTTGTCAAACGGGCCCACATCGAGACGCATCGGGAACGTGTAGTGCTGTGTCCCGGTGACTTCCATCAGGTTCAGCGTGGGCACACGAGCCATTAGGGCCACGGTTTTGGGATCCATACTGTCAGCGAAATCCACATCGCCGGACATGATCGCGCTTTGACGCGCAGTGGTGTCGAGAACAGACAGGAATTCAACCTCATCAAAGTTGGCACGGCCTTCTTTGAAGTAGTTGGGGTTGCGCTTGAACGAGGCGCGTACACCAGGCTCAAAGCTTTCGATCATGTAGCCGCCAGTGCCTTCAAGGCCCTGATTGTCGCCACCCTCGGGTTGGATCATCAGGTGATAGTCCGACACGATAAACGGGAAGTCGGCATTGCCGCTTTCCAGCTCAAACACAACCTGGTTGTCGCCGTCCTTGCGGATTTCTTTGACGGCAGTGATCAGACCCTTCGCAGCAGAGGTGCTGTCCTCGGCGCGGTGACGGTTGAAGGTGGCAATCACGTCCTCTGGGGTCAGGGTCTTGCCGTTATGGAACTCAACGCCGCGACGCAGGTTGAACACCCAAGTGGACGCATTGTTTGATGGCTCAAAGCTTTCGGCCAATTCACCGATCAGCTCACCAGTGTTTGACACTTCGGTCAGGTAGTTGCCGCGTGCAAATTGGACGGCCTGCATAAATCCGTTTTCGGAGTTTGCGGGGTCCAGCACGTCAGTGGTGGAGCCGTAGCCAAACGCTTGGCGCAGCTTGCCGCCGGTTTTAGGAGTAGCGGCTTCGGCTTGGCCTGCCAGCGACAGTGCCGCGGGCAATGCCACACCGGCGGCCAGTGCCGACATCACAAAGGAACGGCGATCAATCTGCTTTTCCGTGAGCAGCTTTGCGCGGTTCTTGAGGTAGATATCCTTTTGTTTCGTCACAGTTATTTCTCCCTGCTGTCTGACGACGCGTCTCATACGTTATGCCGTGTGCCGGTCGCACACCGCCCGGAGACGTCTGCGCGC
>NZ_CEZFMW010000122.1:0-10328 GCF_982993085.1 Thalassobacter sp.
CCTTCTTGCCGCGCAGCTGTACGCCGGCAAACTTGAACGACGAGTACTGGGGCTTCAGAAAGTTGAAGGTCCCCGCCTTATTCTTCACCGACGCGCTGACACCGGTTTTGGACAGATTGAAGCCAAGCGGTCCGGCACGCCAACGACCGATCAGCTGAAACCTTCCGTTCTGCAGTGCCATGCGTGTGCCGTTGGCAACCCGGGTGGAAGCCCGCACGCCCTTGGACGAGTTGGCCGTCAAGTTGACCGGGCCCACCTTCTCTTCAGCCCGAACCGCCACACCGCCCGTGCGAGAAGCGCGGGTGTATTTGCCTCGATGTTCGATCCGGACCTGCTTGCCGTCTTCGTCTTTTTTGCCAAAGCCAAACATCGCTCCCCCCTGACCAATCAATCCAAGTCGACTGAAATCGTCTTGCCAGCAACGTAGACATCTAAATCGCGGCCCAACCCAAATCCGAAATTGAAGACCACCGTCATGCCATCGAGCGGATCAGCGTCCGGGCTGCGTGCAAAATAGTCTGCCACTACGCGCTCAATCTCTGCGTTGAGTTCTTCAAGCTTCTCCTCGGGTATCTTGAAGTCATCCTGCTTAAGCCCCATCACAATCCGCCTTTTCTTTCGCCATTAGACGATTTTTCCGAAAGCACTCGAAGCTCCGACGCATTTGCAGACGTGACGGCCTCATCTGTGGATTTATTGCCCCAGTTGACCAACATCAGCACTGTCCAAGCCATATCGACCTGAGCGATGGCCTCATCTATGGCGCGGCCCAATTGGGTTTCGAATTTGCCATTGATCTCGACATCGATGTCTCGCGTGTATCTGATCAGGCATTGAGGCGCTGGAAGAATATCGATTTCGTCAGGCGCACAGAACTGTTGTAGCCGCTGAATCGCCAAGCTCACTTCTGGTTCTCGGCTACTCATAACCTCGAACTCTTTGAGCATCACAAAGCCCCAAGCGGCGCCGTCGGTCGAGCAATAGATATCTGAGGTATAGTAGAATCGCCATCGGGGTGACGGAATTGCCAGAGCAAGCTGCAGAGGCGAAATTATGTCGAAATCCCAACCTCGGGTTTCAGCAAAGGCTGCTGCCTTCTCAATCATGCAGTCATCCTCCCCAGCCGATCAAGACCGCGAGAAAGCCCAGAAACGCGAGAGCCAGAAGCGCAGAAAGGTTTAGGAACAGGCGGCTGGTCAGGATGCGAAAGAGGAGGACAAGCAGCCCTATCGCAACCATGCCGGCGACGATGAGAAAAAGCACACCTGCGGCAGTCTCCGACACCCTATCGCCCCATCAATCCACGACGGGGTAATATGGCGCACCCCAATCTTCGTTCGGGTTCGACATCATCGTGTCGACAAAAACTGGCAGAAGGCTCAGCAGCAGTTCAGCCCCATAACGCACCTGTTTGCGGTTCACCTGGCTGTTCCAGGTCGCGCCACCATGCACGAGCTGGTTGCGGAGCACATACAGCCTGTCAAACAAGATGCTCAGCAGCTTTGCAGTTTCCTGCCCTTCAATCGCATATTGCGCGGCCTTCTTGGCGTTCTCAAAGCGCACCTGCCAGTTGTCATACTGAGCATCGCCATTGTGGAACTTCCAGAACGGGCTGAAGATGTACTTGTTGTCCAGCAGCTCGGCCACCACGCCTTCGAAGTGGTGCCAGATTTCATGGGCGATGCGGCCCCTTGGGTCGCACCGCACAAGCGCATCGAAGAAGTTCTGGAAATCTGCCCGAGCGAATGACCCTGGGTCATCCCCCATGTCCTTCGCATAAGCGGCGTTGAAGGCAATCCAGCTGAAGATAAACGCGGCATCGGGATCGTCGTCGATCAATGCGGCCGCCCGAGCAATCCAGCTGATTGATCTGTGTGTGCGCAGGTTCAGCTCGGGGGAATTCTGCTCGCGCAGCTGACGGTGCTTGTCACGCAAGTAATCAAATTCGTTCGACACAACTGCCATCGTCCTCACGCTCCCAATCTACGCGCAATTGCATCGCCAAGCCGCGACGTGATCAGCCCCCATACGGCACCGCCGCCCGTACCCGCACCGCCATCGCCCCAGCGCTCGCTTCTCATGATATAATGCAGGATCCGACGCAGCTCGCGCAGACAGAGAGTATCGACACGCCCGAGGTCACGTTCGAGCCATCGCATGAACTCAGGCAACGGCGTTTTTTCCCGGTCACCCATGTTCTCGCCGCCATCATGGCAGACGAAGCCACAGGAATAGGTGGCATCAATGAAGGCGGACCATTCCACCCATTCGATTGGCTGAAGCCGCTCATCACGCGACGCATGTTCATAACGGACGAGCAAGTCCCGCAATCGCGTGCCCACGAACCGGACCTGCTGAATCGTCAGCTTTTCTTCAAGGCTGAACAGACCTTCACGAATATCCGGATCATTTTGCAGCGCTGGCATCTTCAGGTCAGCTCCCCGCTCGCAATACCGGTTCCCAGCTCCAATATGAATGCCTCGATTTCGTCCAGCATGGCGGGATCCTGTGCTGAGGCAGCCTTCATCTCCAGGAGCGCTTGGCGTGCCTTTTCAAGAGTCATCCACTCAACCTCGGTTTCCGTCGACGCGTTCCAGCGATCGCGGCGCCACGCGATGTACCGGCGACGGTCACTGTCTGACAGCAGGTTGGGTGAATGGAATGCGACAAGCCTCGCTCCAAGCTGGCGCAACCGGGCATCTTCGAAGGTCGCCACGATTTCTTGCCGACGCGGCCAGTCCGCCCCCTGGAACTCCTTCAACCGAGCCTTGTCGTTCCAGCTGTAGAAGCCGTTGAAAATCTGCCTCTCGACATGCTGCGGCGCCGTGTCGGGGTCCGTCGGATAACGCGCGGTCATCGCCGCGATCAGCCGCTGGCGCAACTCGGGGGCCTCTGCAAGTGCCAGGGCACGCCGCCGCTGTTCATCCGTCACGGTCGCGGGCGGCAAGAGCATCGGCACCTTGTTGATCGAGATCGAGCGCAGGGGACGCGGCTCTGCATCCATGGCAGCCATCAGATTTGCGTCAGACGCCGTGATCAACTCTTCCGGATCCATCGCATCGAGATCGAAAAGATAGGCCTGATTCTGGTTCTTGGCAGCATAGCCGCAGAGGCACCCCATGATTGCCTTCGGAGGGCCGCCCCCAAACCGGCCAACCAGTTCGACAGGCTCGAACTGTTCCAGCTGCGCCTGAACGTGAGACTTATCACGGTTGGCCAGGAGTTGTTGCCAGAGGTCGGGCGCGCGTTCAGCGATCAGCCGCGCAAGGTGGATCGTCGCTTCGACGTCCCCCAAAGCGTCATGGGCATTGTGCCCCTCAAAGCCGTTCTCAGGGGCAAGCCGATCGAGCTTGAAGCGGACACGGCCAGTTTCATCGACAGGCCATTTGAGCAGATCGGGACAACGCTGAAAGACAGCAAACACGGCGGTCATAATGTCAAAGCGCGTGTTGCCGTTGAATTGCGTGACGAAAATCTCGGGTTGCAGGTTCTGGTAGAACATCTGGCGCAGCATCTCCTCATCAAAGCGGATGCTGTTAAACCCGGTCCAGATCGCGGGCGACCAACGCGACACCAGCTCTGTCAGCGCTTGGGCAAACTCGAACAGGCTCGGCAGGTCAGGATCGACAAGCTGATGCGGTCGCACCCCAGTGACCGCCAAGGCCTGCGGCGACGGGATGACATGGGGTGCCAGGCGGCAACGCAGGTTCACCCGCTCGATCTCCTTGAACTCGGCATCCGTGAGGATCGCTGCGAATTGCAGGGGATGGTCGAAGGCAGGCGACGTACCGGTGGTCTCGAGATCGAAAAATGCAAAGTTCATAAGGTTGTATAGGCAGTTTCAGTGAACAGGTCACGCAGATATACATCGCTGCCGCCACAGATACGCCCGATTCTGACGCATGCGCCCACTACATTCCATTCGTCACGATGGAGGTTGCATGACGCACAAATACGAGCAGCGATTCTTAATTGATCTGGCGTTCCGGATTGCCAACAGTTTTCCCGCCCGCAGTGTCGTGGCCCAGGAGCTTTCAAGCTGGGCCGAGGATCAAGATCTGGGGTTCGACTGGGATCCGGAGATCGACAGTTTCAGGAAGAAAGGTGTCCCTGCTCCTGTGTGGACCAACCTGCGGAAGCGGCTCGCGGAGCGCGTAGCATCGACTGCGTTGCCGAAACCAGATGTCTTGGCGGAAAATGTCACCCTCCTGGCGGATCATGTCGGGCTGAACGCGGATGAACGTGCCATCTTCGAACTGGCGGTTCGCGCTGGGCGATCCGGGCCAGTGAAGTCTCTGTGCAACTCTCTGGTCGATGATGCACGGATCCCGGTGCAGGATGCGGTCACACAGCTTTCCGGCCTACCTGCCGCCAGCGTGCGGCGTGCCCTTGCACCGGCTGGGCGCTTGGTGGTCTCCGGTCTCTTGCAGTTCGATAAACCGCCCCTGAGCGGTCTCGGGCTCTTTCCCTCCGACCGCCTTCTAGTGGCTCTGGATCCGCCATCACGCACCCTGAGTGACATTCTGGGGAAGCTTTTTTCCCGCGTCGGCGCCGCATCGGCGGAATGGGAGGATTTCGCGCATCTTGGCGCTGGGCGTGAATTTGCATTCCGTCTGCTCCGCGGTGCGCTTGAGCGGCGCGAAAAGGGCGTAAACATCCTCCTGCACGGGGTGCCGGGCACCGGCAAGACCGAGTTCTGCAAAGCGCTGGCGGTGCGTCTCGGTGCTGGGCTTCACGCTGTCGGCGAAGCGGATGACGATGGGGACGAGCCATCCCGGTTTGAGCGCCTGCAGCAGCTGCGCCTCGGTCAGCGGCTGCTCAGCGACCAGGGCAACAGCCTGATCCTGTTTGACGAGATGGAGGACCTGTTTCCAGGTCTCGACAATGGGATCTTTGGCATTTCGCTGCGCCGCGCCGGCTCGAAGGTCCACATCAACCGGCTTCTGGAAAACAATCCGGTCCCGACATTGTGGACGACCAATGATATCAGCGATTGCGACCCCGCGTTCCTGCGGCGGATCTCATTCACGCTGGAGTTGCGAACGCCACCGGTTTCTGTGCGCAGCCGCATCTGGGAGAAGCTCGCCGAACATCACCACATTTCAATGCCCAAAGACCTCTGCCTTGAACTTGCCCACAGCATGGAGGATGTGCCCGCACTTGCAGACAGCGCGCTTCGCGCAGCGCGGATCACGCGCGGCGGTGCCGACGACGTGAAGTTTGCGGCCGCGGCGATTTCCCGTGCGGTGCGCGGCGGGCACACCCCGCTTTTGGCCCCCAGCAGCGTCAGGTTCGAACCTGAATTGGCCAATGCCGACCACGACCTTGCACTGATCACGGAGCGGTTCGTCGCATGCGGTCCCGCCAACACAGGTGGGCTTTGCCTCAGCGGCCCTCCTGGCACCGGCAAGAGTGCCTTTGCGCGCTATCTCGCGGAGCGCATGCAGATGCCGGTCCTCGAGCGGCATGCCTCCGATCTTCTCGATCGCTATGTTGGCGGCAGCGAGCGCAACATCGCAGATGCGTTTGCCGAAGCGCGCGACACCAGCGCATTTCTTGTGTTCGACGAAGCGGACTCGCTCCTCGGCGCACGCGACGGCGCAACGCACCGCTGGGAAATCTCGCAGGTCAACGAAATGCTCACCTGGATGGAAAACCATCCCCTGCCCTTTGCCTGTACCACCAACCTCGTCGAACAGCTGGATCCTGCCACCACCCGGCGCTTCTGCCTCAAGATCGCATTCCTGCCGCTCAGCGCCGAGCAGCGTGAGGCCTGTTTTCGCCGCTTCTTCAAAAACGATCCACCCTCGGGGCTTTGGGCACTCGACCAACTGACACCAGGGGATTTTGCGGTCGTTGCCAAGCGATCGAAGTTGCTGGGCATTGCTGAGCCAGAGGCGATCCTCAGCGAACTGCGCCGCGAGCAATCCGCCAAACCCAACATGAGAAACCCGATTGGGTTTCGTGCGGCAAGCTGAGTGAGGGGCTTCATCAGATGCGCGGCAATCATGCATCCTCACCGCCCCGCTTGAAGCCATGATGCGTTTCCGTCAATCTGATGGAAATGGAGGGACGCCAATGCGTTATGGCCGATTAGCAGATCTAGTGAGGCTGGCCATGCAGATGCAGGGCCGCGCCGATGGTCTGTCCCTCGACGACATCGGCGAGACCTTTGAGGTGTCGCGCAGGACAGCGGAGCGGATGCGCGATGCCATCCGCGACGCCTTTCCACAAACCGAGGAACTTGTGGAGCCTGGAGGGCGGAAGCGTTGGCGACTGCCGCCAGGTACAGCAGGCCGCCTTGCCGACCCGAACGTCGACGATATCGCAGCCCTTCATCGCGGCGCAGAACTCGCGCGCCAGTCCGGGGACCTTGTCACTGCGGATCATCTAGATGCGCTCTCGGATCGTCTTCGCGCGCGCCTCTCTGGTCCAAAACGGGCGCGGTTAGAGCCAGACATTGCCGCGCTGCTGGAAGCGGATGGAGTCGCCTTGCGACCGGGTCCACGCGAGCGCATTCCAGACGAAACGCTGAATACGCTCCGCGAAGCGATCCTTGCTGGTGTTTGGATCACTGTCGATCATCGCGCACGTGCAACTGGGCTTTTGAGCCGCAACGCGCGCCTAGGCCCGCTTGCGATGCTACTCGGTGAGGGGCGCCAGTATCTTGTTGCGTTCAGCGACTACGCGCAGGATGTGCGCCTCTTTGCCTTGGCAGGCTTTGAGCGGATCGAGCTCGCGGAAGATATTTTTGAGCGGTCGGCCGATTTCAACCTTGGCGCCTGGATGGAGCGATCCTTTGGGATCTGGCAAGAACACGTGTACGACGTCGTTTGGCGCTTCACACCCGGAGCGGCGCCCGACGCGCGCCTCTATTTGTTCCACCCCACACAGGTCATGACCGATGAGCCCGACGGGAGTTTGACGGTGTCATTCCGCGCAGGTGGGCTGCGCGAAATGTGCTGGCACCTGTTCCGGTGGGGCGACCAAGTCGAGATTTTGTCGCCACCTGAATTGCGTGCCGCAATGGTTACCCAAGCGGATGAAGCGCGGCGCCGATACTCGTGACGAGTATTGGCGACAGCGAATTCGTCAGCATTCAGTCCTTCCCGAGACAGCCCCTATCGGTGAATCTCTACATTTTCCACGCTGAGATCACGCGAACCGGCAAAATGCGAGTAAGTCACAAGAGGGCCATCGGTACCTGCTGAATAATCGAGGCAAAGCGCGTTTGCGCTCTGAAGCTCAGGGTCACCCGACATCCAGTAGTGCCCGAAAAAGACAGGCAAATCCCCATCAGGATAAATGGTCGTCAACAAATCATCAGGCAGGGGCGCGTCTGGAAGCTGATCGATGTCTGGCACTGACATTGCAACCTGACGCCAAGTCCGGGCGTCGCCGTTCCACCATTTCACTCTGACATGGTGGCGAACCTTCCCACCCTTGTCCTCAAAGGAATGTTGATGAGGCAAACGTGCCTCCGGCCCCTTTGCAACTGCTTCAGCGAGATCGTAGAACGTATCGCCTTTTCGACCGGCCCGGATCAGCTGGTCCGCTGATAGGACGCCGGCTCCAGTCTGTCGCCTTAGGTCATCGATTGCTGAATGGATCCATGCCGCATGAACAGCGCGAAATTCGTCAGTTTCGATAAACAGCGGCAGGCTCGTCATCCAATCCAGCACGTTCTTGGTGTGCGACGCACCAAGTGGGAACTCCTTAAGAAAACTGCCGTGCTGGAAGAGGTTATCGGTGTCATGTGGGCGCAGCGGCGCCCCAGTCTCAGGATCGGCCGTATGGAAGTGGATGGCATTCAATTCGTGGTTGCCCATGATGGCTTGGGCACGCCCCGCATCCATCAATTCGCGCACGATCCTGATGACGGCAGCGTTTTCGGGACCTCGATCGATAAAGTCGCCCAAGAATACGATCTGACGATCAGGCTCAGAGTGAAGCCACGTCGTGCCTTTCCGCCGCCATCCAAGGTTTTTGAGAGCAACACGCAGCTTCTCGGCCTGGCCGTGGATGTCGGGAATTATGTCAGTGATGCTCATGGCCCTGCACTCCTTATTTTTGTAAAGTGAACCACGGCGCTGGCTATGCAATCAGAGGCCTGCCGCCGTGGTGTTCCGCCGTTCATTCTGCTTTGCCGTCGACGAAGACCTCCAACTCGGCCCTGTCGATCCAGTGGATTGCCACGTCAGGTTTGATTGCCGCGACCTGATCCGCGAGAACCCCTCGATAAGCATCCAGCTGTGCAAAGTAACCTGCAAAGCTGCCCGCGCCACTCTTGTGGTCCAGGATCAGTCGTTTCCCGCCACCCGTCGCCAGAAGGTCAATGATTCCGTTGAATTCAGCACCTGATGCTTCACGCCTCTGGATCGGCACCTCGCACTCGATCTGCGTATAGCCCTCAGCCGTCAGCCATTGCTTGAGCGCGTCCGCCTGCGCCTGCAACACGTCTAGCGTCGCCTCGTCAAAGCCCGTCGCCGCAGACAAGCGCGGGCGCAAATCCGGGCGCAGCAAGAGAACGCGTATTGCCCTGTGAAGGGCGGTGCCACGCTCGCTGGCCGTCGCCACAAGGGAGACAGCCTGTGGCGGGACGTCCAGCTGAACGATACGTGTCTGAACTTCAGGCAGCGGATCCTGCACGATTGAAGAAGGTCGGACGCGCCATGCCGTCTGCTGCGTCTCGAGCATCGACCGCAGCTCACCAAAGGCCAGCCTTTCCGACGCCTCTTGCAAGCCAGAAGCTCCCAGCACGCCTGGCGCCTCAGCGCTGCACATCAAGGCTCGCGCCGGGAAACTGGCACCGCCAACCTTCAAGCTGCCTGCCTCAGGCTGCATGCCCGCCTCCAGCACCAGCATTTCGGCGTGGTTCGCAGGCCCCTCACTCTCGCCGAGCTTCTTCAGCGCAAAATCGGGCCATTCCAGGATCAAGCGATCGCGCCCGCGGGTTAGGGCTACATATAGAAGGCGGCGCGCATCCGCTTCTGACGCTGCGCGGCGATCGGCAATGAAGGTTTCCTTCTTTTCCTTGATGGGAAGGTCAGGCGTCCAGATCAAGATCGCCCGTTCAAGGATGGCACTGAGATCACTGAAATCCGTGAATTCGGCGCGCAACGTGCCGGGCTTTTCCCCAATCTTCTTGTCGAGACCGACAACCACGGTGATCGGCCATTCCCGGCCCTTCGAGGCATGCCAGGTGACAATCTCGACGCCCTGTCCGGCGCTTTGGCCCGGATCAGGGTGGCGGTCGAAGTCGCGTTCCTCGCGGCGCGCCTCGAGCCAGCCCAGAAAAACCTGCGCGCTGGCGCCATGGAAGCCAGCCGCGGCCTTGAAGTCACGGTGGGCCGAGACGAATTCGCTGACCTCAGCGTAGAGCCGCATCAGGTCCGCATGGGCTTGCGCCGCCTCGGGCATGCGCGCTGCCCAGTCGAGGATACCCGCAGCTCTGAGCACCTGCGGGAGCAGAGTTTCCAGCGGCATGGCGGGTGCCGTCTCGGCCAGGGCCCGCAAACCGGCAAGCTCGGCACAGGTTTCCAATCCACCATCGGCAAGCAGGCTCATCGCCTGCTGAAGAGGCATGGATGATGGACCAAGCGTCAGGAGCGCGAGTGCCGCATGGCGATCCGTGGGATCAACCGCGAACGCCAGCGCGTTGCGCGCCGCCATGACAGCAGGCGAGTCCAGCCAGCCTGTTGCGCTGATCCGGACCGGGACACCTTGGCGCTTGAGCGCCGTCGCATAGCGCGCCGCCATCGAATGGGTCGGCGCCAGGATGGCAATGTCGCGCGGCTCGACAGGGCGGAATGTCGGCGCCTTGGGATCACTCTCCCGCTTCACCACTGGCCCAGCCTCTGCGAGGATATCGGCAATACGCGCCGCCACATGTTCCTCGGGGCGCGATTTCTTCGATCGGCGCCCTTCCGGAATGCGCAGGATCTCCGCAAAAGTCTGGCCGGTTTCCGGCCGCTGCGGCACCAGAGGAACATAAGCCTCTCCGAACAGCCCCTTCGAAATCGCGTTCACCATCTGCATCAGCCGCGGATCAGAGCGCCAGTTGCCCGTGAGGGGCGAGGCCGCGTCCGGATTCTGTCGCTCGAGCGCCTCGCTCAAGCGGGGGTCTGCCCCCTGGAAACCCATAATCGACTGCTTTGTGTCTCCCACGATCAGCACGCGCTTGGCGGATTGGGCGATGCGCCACAGCAGAGCGAACTGCACCGGGTTCGTATCCTGGAATTCGTCGATGATGACACAATCGACCTCGGACAAAAGCGCCTCGAGGATTTCAGGGCGCGTCCGCAGAAGGCGCTCGGCATCGCAGATCA
>NZ_CEZFMW010000123.1:0-10301 GCF_982993085.1 Thalassobacter sp.
TTCTCCGCTCAGTGTGAAGCGTGACTTTAGCGCGAGAATTTCAGAAGCCAAGATGAGGATTGCGCCAACGACTTAGACGGCCCAAGCTTTCATCGATTGTGACGTCGCGCCCTAAAACCCGACGCAGAACGTGAACCTGTTTTCGTCGTCAATTCGTTCGTAGTTTATGCTGTCGGCAAGTGTATGAATCATAAACCAGCCAAACCCACCCTCGGGCATGTCTTGGATGTCTTCGGTCAAACTTGGCAAAGCCGCCCCGCTCAAGGCATCGGCGGGCACGGGCGGCCCTTGATCAATCGTTTGAATGTAGACAGCGTTTTTATCAGACCGCTTGTGCGCATAGACCGTCAGATGAATGTCCCCATGCACCGGGGCGCAATACGCATGCTCAACGATATTATTGAGCACCTCAGCCAGGACAATTAAAATGTCACCTCGTGGTTCAGGCTCAACTGCATTTCGCTCCAGCTCAACCTGTAGCTTTTTCAGATGATCCGACACATGAGCGAATGTGCCAGGAAATGCACAATCGATCAGAGTTTGAGGTGACATGGTCCTCTCCCAAAGCTTAGGCGGCGCTTTGCTCAGAACCAAAAGCCGTTTTGGCATCTGGATGGATAACGAAAACACTATCCATCCGCGTTAGCCTAAGCACCTTTTGTACGGCATCCCGTAGCCCAGCGAGCTCAAGTTTCTGCCCGTTCGGCAGCATCTTCATCACCGCGACCAAGGCCCCAAGGCCAGAACTGTCAAGAAATGCGACCTTTTCCATGTCAACAACTACGCGGCCCTTGTGGCCGACTAACAGTTTGCGAAACGTGTCCTTGAATTGCACAGCGATCGCTGCATCAATGCGTTCATCCTCAACCGTTATACAAAGCGCATCGGTCTTGATCTGGGTCGTCAACTGCATCACGGCTTCCCTTCAACTTTCACACATTCCAAAAACCGTACGCCACAATTGTTACCAATCCGTTTCTATCGGCCAAAACACTCGACCTTGTAAAAACACATGAGTATCTGTGGCCCCACATATTGTTGCACTTAACCCCCAAAGGACGATCATGGCCGACTACGCAATGCTGCATCAAACGACCGCCGCGCTGACCGAAGGCGAGGATGATTTGGTTGCGCTTATGGCGACTGTCGCCTGCGAAGTGCATCACGCCGACGAGCGATTTGATTGGACCGGCTTTTACCGCGTTGTTGCGCCTGAATTGCTTAAAATTGGCCCCTACCAAGGCGGACATGGTTGCCTTGTGATCCCTTTTTCGCGTGGTGTGTGCGGGGCCGCAGCACGCACCGAGACTACGCAATTGGTGCCGAACGTGGACGCGTTTCCGGGACACATTGCTTGCGCAAGCTCCACGCGTTCAGAGTTGGTCCTGCCGGTACACGATAGGGCAGGCAAGCTGATCGCGGTTTTTGATATCGACAGCAATCAGCCTGACGCATTTACCAGCCAAGACGCAGCCGAGCTGGAACGCTTACTGCGGGATGTTTTTACGCGCCCTTAACGCGAATCCGGCTATCCAAAATCACCTTGGCAAAACCACCCGGCGCTCACTGCGCCACCATGCGCATAGAACAGCCACAAACGAGGGCCTTGTTGCGTGTCGACACGCCAATAATCGCGCTGACCTGAGCGCCAGTTAGGATCGTCTAGCCACCACTCAGGGGCAATTCGCTCAGGGCCAACGGCATGAGCCACAGCCCAATCGCGCCCACGCCATCGAAATGCAGACGGCAAATGCGGGCTGTCCGGCGTACGCGTAACCGGTTCTGGCCGAAACGCCAAAACAGGGCGTTGGATAGGTGGTCCCGGCCAAGGCCCGGTATGTGCAGGCACCCAAGCCGCACCATGCACTGTATCCGTTTTTTCAGGGATACGGCTATCTGCGGGATGCACACGTGTAATCGCCTCTAGGCCCACACGCGTGCCAAGGCGTTCGAGCAAACGCTCGAGCGCATCCGTTTTTGCCGGGGTCGCCCGCGCAGTTGTTACTGCATCGGAAACCTCCATCCCGCCAACGTGCTGACGGTCTGACATCGGCTCAGTTACAGGCGCCTCTAACCGCAGCATATCAAAGCCGAAACCCGCATCAACATCACTCAACTTCATCGCCAAAAGCGGACGAATTTGGGCCGGGTCGCGGGTAGAACGCGCCAACCCAACTTCTATGCGCTCAACGCCGCCACCCGCGCGATACAATTCAAACCGGATACACCGCGCACCGCGCCCCTTGGCGTTAAGCTTTTGGCAAAGCGGGCCTAATAAACGGTCGAGCCCTGCAAGGATGTCATCTTCCAAACCAATCGGGTCAGGTAACCCCATGCGCAAAGCAAAACGGTGAGGGGGCCGCGCGGGCGCGATCGGCTCAGGTTCAATGCCCAACGCTTGGTCCAACCGACGCACGACACCACGTCCGTAGCGACGCGCCAACGGTGCACGAGGCTGCCCCAGCAACTCACCGACAGTGCGCAAGCCAACCTTCCCAAGGCCGTCCACTTCCTGCGGCGTAAGGCGCAGCGCTGCAATTGGTAAGGGGGCCAGTACCTGATGCACTTGTCCCGGTGGCGCTATACGCACCGCAGAGACAGCTGCGGCCGGCAGCTTGACCGGAGCTGGTCCGCCACGCTCCCAGTTGCGGCGCTTAACGGCGCGCGAGCGGGTTGCCCGCGCCTCTTGATCAATCGCATCGCCAGACCGAATAGCCGAACTCTGCGCACCTGCAAACCGCGCCAATGCCCATGCGGCCCCGGCCGTATCCGCCAAGCCCAATTGTACTGTCAAACCTTGAGCCGCGCACTCCTGCTCCGCTTGTCTGGCAAGGGGCGCCTCTCCCCCGAACAAATGCGCACAACCCGTCAAATCTAGCATCAAGCCAGCCGCGCCTTCTTCTGCCACCCAAGGCGAAAATTTCCCTGCCCACCGCCGGACGGCTGCCAAAAAAGCAGCCTGCCCCCGCGGATCTTCAGCCCGAGTGAGCAGGTCAGGGCACATTGCACGCGCGTCCTGCAAACCCTGCCCCCGATGCACACCCTCAGCCTCTGCGGCGCGCGACAAGGAACATAAGGTTTGCAGATTTCCGACGCGACGCACAATTGCCAAGGGCCGGTCCGTCAGACCGCGCTCCAAGCGCAATGCCCGCTCTGCAGCAAACCGCGGAAACCAAAGAGACAAAACGCGACGACAGGCCATATAGAAGAACACTCCAGCTTGTTCACACTTTGTTCTATTTAATTCGAGTCACAACAAGAGTCGAGTTCGCGAAACATAATAGAAATCATGATTTTTCTTGATAGGCACCCTATTTACTGTTAGCGGGCACAGCTATTCAGAAGGGAGCTATCATGGACCTGAATACACTTTCGCTAGACGAGCTAAAAAAGCTGAAACGCGATGTAGAAAAAGCTATCACTTCATTTGAGGAACGGCGACTGCTTGAAGCACGTAAAAAGCTCGAAGATTACGCTAAGGAAATTGGCGTTGATTTGAACGAAGTTGCCAGCATGAAGAAAACAACAAAAAACGTTAATCCACCGAAATACCGCCACCCCGAAGATCAAGCACTGACATGGACCGGGCGTGGACGAAAACCAAAGTGGATTGTTGAGGCTCTCGACGCTGGAAAAGACCTCGAATCCTTCGCCATTTAACGGCGTAATTGATTCAGTAAATCAAGCGAGACATATCCATCGGGCGTCGCCCCGATACTCGCTTGATACCGCCTCACGGCTGACAACGTGTTGGGTCCAATTTTCCCATCCACCCCGCCGGGATCAAACCCCCTGCGCGCCAGCAATTGCTGGATTTCCTTCCGCTCTACAAACCGCAGTCCCCTATCTCCACGGGGCCAAGACGCCTTGAAATCAGGGCCGCCTGCAATGCGATCAGCCAGATGGCCCACCGCAATCACATAGGCATCTGCGGGGTTATACCTCTCAATCACTTGGAAGTTTCGATAGATTGCAAAGGCCACACCCTTTGCGCCAGCGGGAACCAAAATCGAAACCCGATCACTGTTGGGCAGTTGTCCGCCGCGCGCGGGACGCACCCCTAATTGACGCCACGCATTCGCGGATTTACGAACCCTATCACCGGTTTGGGCGTAATCAAATCCATTAGGCAATTTAACTTCTACACCCCAAGGTAGATTATTCTGCCATCCGAAACGCGCCAAATAATTGGCCGTTGACGCAAGGGCATCACTTGGATCATCGGACCAGATATCACGACGGCCATCCCCGGTAAAATCAACGGCATAAACGTTGTAGCTTGAGGGCATAAATTGCGTATGCCCCATAGCACCCGCCCACGACCCTGTCATATTCTGCGGCGCAATATCCCCATTTTGCAAAATAGTTAACGCATTAACTAATTCACTTTCAAAAAAGCGAGCGCGGCGGCCATCAAAAGCAAGCGTGGCCAATGCGGAAATAGTCGGCTCGGACCCACGGAAAGTTCCATAGGCGCTTTCTAGGCCCCAAACCGCCACAACCACCTCTTTTGGGACCCCGTATTGCGCCTCAATCCGGTCCAAAACGCGGGAATGCTTGCGCAAAGCGGCCTTGCCGTTGCGCACCCGTGTCGCAGACACGGCAGTATCCAGATATTCCCAAAGCGTTTTGGTGAATTCGGCCTGATTGCGATCACGACGGATAACGTCGGGCAAATATTGCGCCGCCTTAAATGCTTGATCCAACGTGCGTTGTGAAATGCCCTGCGCCTGCGCGCGGCGTTTGAATGCACCCACCCAGCGGTCAAATCTTGCATTGGCAGCCACCTCAACCACCGGCGTCTGAAGCGTCGGAACTATCGGGCGCTGCACGGGGTTCAGCGTTGACAGAGTGACGGTTGCGCTCTGCGAGCGCGGCGCGGGCCTATCAGAGACATCCACAGCCAACGGGCTGGCCCCGGCCCCTCCGCACAATAGAACAAATCCGATGACTGCTGCTGCGCCGCGCATGGTGTCCCCCATTTGACTGTTCGCACGCAGAGCGTAACGCGAATGGGAAAAATCACAAAGTCAGTTAACAGAGAATGAGCGGGACTGTGCTACTTGGTGGATCGGCGGCGTGTCGACTTTTTGACGCGCTTGCCTTTGTGACGGACAGGCCCTTTTCCGCGTCGCTTGGTGAACTGTTTGGTCACGGCGCCATCAATCTCAAGCATTTCGAGCGTTAGCCCCCCAGTCACCGGCACCGCTGCAGCCAGTTTGACGGTCACGCGCAGCCCAATCCCGATTTGAAGGCCACTCTCAGTGCCCTCAAGCACCTGTGCATCGCGGTCATAGCGGAAATATTCACGCCCCAAGCTGCGCACCGGGATCATCCCATCTGCGCCCGTCTCATCCAGCCGCACAAACACGCCAAACGCCTGCACCCCACTGATGCGCCCAGTGAATTCCGCGCCGACATGATTGCTCAGGAAAGCTGCGAGGTAGCGGTCTGAGGTATCCCGCTCAGCCACCATCGACCGCCGTTCAGTATCAGAGATCAGCTTGGCCGTATCATCTAGCGTCTCGGTGTCTTGCACGCTCAGCCCGTCGTCGCCCCATTTATGCGCCGCAACCAAGCCGCGATGCACGATCAGGTCGGCATAGCGTCGAATGGGCGACGTGAAATGCGCATAGGCCTTCAACGCAAGGCCGAAGTGCCCAATGTGCTTGGGCGTATAATAGGCCTGCGTCATGCTGCGCAGCGTGGACATGTTGATCAATTCGGCAAAGTCGCTTTCGGACGCGTCACTAAGCAATTTGTTCAACTGACGGGTTTGCAAAACCTGCCCCTTGGCCAGCGAAAAACCACTGGCCTGCGCGGTGTCCCGCAAGGCCTCTAACTTGTCGGCGTTCGGTTCTTCGTGGGCGCGGTACAACAGGGCTTGGCCCCGGGTGCCCAGCTCTTCGGCGGCGGCGACATTGGCCAGCACCATAAATTCTTCGATCAGGCGGTGCGCATCCAACCGGTCCTTAAAGGCAACGGCTGTCACCTCTCCCTCTGGGCTCAGTTGGATGGTCCGCTCCGGCAGATCAAGCTCCAACGGTTGCCGCGACGCCCGCGCAGTCTTGAGCGCCTCATAGGCCGCATAAAGTGGGCGCAGGACATCTTCAAGAAATGGCTCGGTACGATCAGTGGGCGCCCCATCTATCGCGGCTTGAACCTCTTCGTAGTGCAGTGACGCATGGGATTTCATAAGGCCCCGCGCAAACCGCTGGCCAATCTTTTCACCCGATGCATCAATCTGCATCCGCACTGCAATACAGGGCCGCTCAACCCCTTCGTGAAGCGAGCATAGATCACCCGAGAGCCGATCGGGCAGCATCGGCACCACTCGGTCGGGGAAATAGGTTGAGTTACCGCGCCGACGGGCCTCTCGGTCGAGTTTAGAGCCTGGGCGCACGTAATGCGCAACATCCGCAATCGCGACCCAAATGATATGGCCATCGGGGTTTTTCGGATCATCATCGGCATGCGCAAAACAGGCATCGTCATGGTCCCGCGCGTCATGGGGATCAATCGTGATCAACGGCAGGTCACGCAAATCCTCGCGCTTGCCCAAGTCGACGGGTGTTGCGGCGTCAGCTTCTTCCATGACCGCATCAGGAAAGTGATCGGGGATACCGTGTTGGTGGATCGCAATCAGGCTAACGGCTTTGGCAGCACCCGGATCACCCAGTCGCGCAACCACGCGGGCACGGGGCATACCCATGCGCCCTTTGGGCCCCGTCTGCTCGGCCTCAACCAATTCACCGTCTTTTGCGCCTTCGCTGGCGCCGGCAGGTACGTGCCATTCGCGATCTGCACCCTTATCGATCGGGACAATCCGACCCGTCTCTGCGCCGGTGCGATAGACCCCCAAAATCCGTTTAGGGTTGGTGCCGATCCGACGGATCAACCGGCCGATGTATTCGTGTGTTTCGTCCTGCACAGACTGCAACCGCACAAGCGCCTGATCGCTCGGCCCCATCGCCGGATCTGAGGCCTTTAACTCCATCAGGATGCGCGGGACATTGCCTTCACCCTTCCACTGCAAAGGCCTGGCAAACAGATCGCCATCTGCGTCAGTCCCTGTCACCTCAACCACTGCAACAGGAGGCAGTGTGTCCGGGTCCGTATAGCTGCGAGAACGTTTTTGCAGGTGGCCCTCAGCCTCCAATTCGCGCAGGACGCGCTTTAGATCGATCCGCGCCGCCCCCTTGATCCCGAAGGCCTTGGAGATGTCACGTTTGGAAGTGAGCGAGGGGTTGTCGGCGATCCATTGCAGGATCTGCGGCTTGGTGGGTACCTGTGTCATAAGACAGCAGCTAGCACGCGGCCCGGTGTACGCCCAGCCCGAAAGCGGCCGGGCGACCCTAATCGGCTACTCTGCGGGGGGTGTTGCGGTCTTGGTTAGGGGGACCACAGCGTCCGGCGCACTTGGCTCGAACTCAAAACTTTCAAGCTGACCCGCGCGTTTGCCCGCGCGCTCTGCTGCGATGTTGATCCCTTCAACGTCCCGCCGTGCTTGGCCAAAATGTGTATTCAGCTTGCCCACACGCTCAACCACCAATTCCACGTCGCGGTGAAGCGCCGAGATTTGTTTGCGGATTTCACCGGCCTGCGCTTGCATCCGCGCATCCTTGAGGATCGCACGCATCGTATTTAACGTCGCCATACAGGTTGTGGGCGATACGATCCAAACCCGCGCGGCGAACCCGTCGCGCACGACCTCGGGAAAATGCGCGTGCAGCTCGGCATAGACCGCCTCTGATGGCAGGAACATCAACGCACCGTCCGCGGTTTCACCCTCCAGAATATAGCGCTCAGATATCGCCTTTATGTGGGTGCGGATGGCCAAGCGAAACGCGCGTTCAGCCTCCGTTTTGGTGTGTGGCGTGTCCGCACGAACCAAGGCCTCATACGCTTCCAGCGGGAATTTGCTGTCAATCACGATAGGCCCCGGAGGGTTTGGTAAATGGATCAAGCAATCCGCGCGCTTGCCGTTCGAAAGCGTCGCTTGCAGCGAATAACTGTCTGCTGGCAGCGCCTTGGACACGATATCGTTCAGCTGGATTTCACCAAACGCCCCGCGGGTCTGTTTGTTCGACAAGATATCCTGAAGCGATAGGACATCGCCCGACAGCTTTTCGATCTTGGCCTGCGCGCGGTCGATCGTTTCCAACCGTTCTTGCAGCGCCCCCAGCGAACGAGCCGTTCGGTTTGAGGTGCCGTGCAACGTTTCGCCCATGGATTTTTGCACATCTTCTAGCCGACGTTCCATATTGGCCAACATGGCAGATTGAGCAGTTGCCTGCGCCTCTGACACGGCTGTTAGCGCGCCGGTGATCTGCATTTGCCCATCAGACAGGGCTTGGACCCGGCTGCTGAAATAGGTCATTTGCCCTGCAATAGGCTCTAGCGCGCGGGCAGTGCGAGCCGCCGTCCGCAGAGATAAAAACACCAGCAAGATGACCAGCGCGCCAGCCCCGATCAGCGCCAAGGTGACCGGATCATCCAACGCGATCTCGATGCTGCCCAGACGGATCATGTGCGCCCAAACAGCCGTTCGATGTCCGACAGTTTCAGCTCTACGTAGGTGGGGCGCCCATGGTTGCATTGACCGGAATGAGGCGTGGCCTCCATCTCGCGGAGCAGCGCGTTCATTTCCTCAGCACGCATCTGACGGCCGGAACGGATGGATCCGTGGCAGGCAATCCGGCTTAGCACGGCTTCAATCCGGGATTGCACCGCCAGCGTATCACCGGTGTCATCCAGCTCATCCAGAATGTCCCGCAACAGCGCCTCGGCATTGATGGTCCCCAAGATGGCGGGTGTTTCACGCACCGCAATCGCACCCGGACCGAAGGGTTCCAGCACAAGACCAAATCGCCCCAAATCAAGCTCCAACAAACGGTCCGCGTCTGTCCCTAATTCAACGATTTCCGGAATCAAAAGCGCCTGCGTCGGCACCCCGTTCTCGGCCATTTGTCGCTTCAGCTTTTCGTACACAAGCCGTTCATGAGCAGCGTGTTGGTCTACGATAACCATGCCGTTTTGCGTCTGGGCGATGATGTAGTTTTCATGCACCTGCGCACGGGCCGCCCCCAAGGGGCCGTGGTTCGGATGGGGCGTATCAGGGGCCGTGTCGATAACTGGCTCAAACCGCGCCGTTGGTTCGGCAAAGGCAGGTGTTTCGATTTGATAGCTTTGGGGACGAAGACCTATGGGCCGCTCCATCTGATAAACAGGTGCGGCAGGGGCCTCGGGGCGCATGGCCCCAAGGGTGGCGTCGGCCACGGTGGTCGAGGCGCGGTGCCCCGCATTGGCCAACGCATGCCGCAAAGCGCTGACGATCAGGCCGCGCACCATGCCCGGCTCGCGAAAACGGACCTCCGACTTGGCGGGGTGCACGTTGACGTCAACCAACTCAGGCGGACAGTCGATAAACAGCGCCGCAACCGGATGCCGGTCCCGGCTCAGAAAATCGTGATAGGCACCGCGCAATGCCCCAAGCAACAGCTTGTCGCGCACGGGACGTCCGTTCACGAACAAAAACTGCGCCACCGCTGCCCCGCGCGAATAGGTTGGCAGGGCGGCATAGCCGGTCAGGCCAATGCCATCCCGCTCTGCATCAATGGGCAAAGCGTTTTCGGCGAAATCCTTGCCCAGCACAGTGGCAAGCCGTCCGTGCAACGCATCAAATAGATCACCAGTCTGCGGGTCTGCACGAAATGTGACCCGCGCCGCATCAGCCGATACATCGCGCAAGGTGAACCCAACGAAGGGCTCGGCCATCGCAAGGCGTTTGATGACATCCGAAATCGCCTGCATCTCAGCCCGGTCAGTGCGCAAAAACTTGAGCCGTGCGGGCGTCGCGTAGAACAGATCGCGCAGCTCCATGACGGTGCCACTGCTCAGCGCCGCGGGCCTACAGGCGCCAAGCGCACCGCCCGTGACAGTCAGGCTCGTCGCTTCCTCACCAGCAGTGCGGGACGTCAGCGTAAGCCGCCCCACAGCCCCCAGCGAGGCCAGCGCTTCTCCTCTAAAACCAAAGGAATGGATATTGGTCAGGTCCGAGCCATCAATCTTGGATGTGGCGTGGCGCGAAACCGCTAAGGGCATCTGCACAGGTGCGATCCCGTGGCCATCATCCGTAACGCGGATCAGTGTTTTACCCCCATCCGCGATATCAACCGTGATCCGCCGCGCACCAGCGTCCAGCGCGTTTTCCACCAGCTCTTTAACGGCAGAAGCGGGGCGTTCAATCACCTCGCCTGCGGCGATGCGGTTGACCGCGCTTTCATCAAGCTGACGGATCG
>NZ_CEZFMW010000124.1:0-10230 GCF_982993085.1 Thalassobacter sp.
CGCAGGATATCGAGGTATTCGTCCTCGGGCAGGGCGTTGATTTGGGCGGCGGCATCGGTGCGTTCGGACCACACGATAGAGGACCGATTGCCCGGCAGGGGCAAAATCGCGAGCGGACCGGCCGGCATAAAGAATTGATGCGCGATGCCGTTGTGGGGCTTCTCGTGTTCAATGGCGCAGACCAGCGCGGTCTGGTCGTAGTTCCAACCGACACGCTTGATGCCTGCGCGTTCTGCCGTGCCCGATGCGCGCCCGTCGCAGCCAACGATTAGCCGCGCAGTGAGCGTCGTGTCGTTGTCCAGCGTGACGGAACCCGCGGTTTGGGTAACCACTGTGCGGCCATACATGCAGGTGATCCGGTCATCGGCGTCGATCGCGTCCAACAGGGCTGCGCGCAGCACGCGGTCTTCTGCCATATAGCCCATTGGGCCTTCCTCGATCTCGGCGTGATCGAAGTGCAGGAAATATGGTGCTGGGCCTTCGCCCGCGCGGCCATCGGTTGCTTTGATCTCTAGCATTGGCTGGCAGGCGTTTTTGATCCCGTCCCAGATGCCCAAGGCGCTCAGCAATTTGGTCGAGGCCAGTGCCAGCGCGTAGGAGCGGCCGTCAAACGTTTTGGCAAAGCTGGCACGGGGCATAGCGTCAATGACGGCCACGCGAAATCCGCTTGCAGCCAGTGCAAGGGCAAGGGTCGGGCCGTTGAGCCCGCCGCCCACGATGATGATATCTTGATCCATAGGGGAAATATGCGCGGGAAGGCGGGATTGTCCAATGCGCAGCCGACGGTTAGCGTGGCCTGCGACCATTTGCGGGAGGGGTGCAATGCAAGATTGGCTAAGGATGACGGCGGCAGATTTGGGCCGTGGCATAGCGCGTGGCGAGATTGACGCCGAAGCCCTGTGTGAGACCTATCTGGCCGCAATCGCCGACCACCCAGATGCGGATCGCATTTATGCGCGTACCACGGCTGAGCGCGCGCGCGCCGAAGCGGCCGCTGCGGCCAAGCGCGCCCGATTGGGCCTGCGCTTAGGGCCGCTGGATGGTGTGCCCGTTAGCTGGAAGGACCTGTTTGATACCGCGGGTGTTGCGACTGAGGCAGGCAGCAAGCTGCTAGAAGGGCGGATGCCGACCCAAGATGCTGCTGTTCTTAGCGCCGCGAGCCACGCTGGTACGGTGTGTTTGGGCAAAACACACATGTCTGAGCTGGCGTTTTCTGGGCTTGGCCTTAATCCGACGGTCGCCACGCCACCGGGTTTGCATGATCGCGGGTCCGTGCCGGGGGGGTCTAGTTCCGGCGCGGCGACTTCTGTCAGTTTTGGGTTGGCGCCGATTGCAATCGGCTCTGATACGGGGGGATCGGTCCGTATTCCTGCGGCATGGAATGATTTGGTTGGGCTAAAGACCACCGTGGGGCGGCTGTCATGCGCGGGTACCGTGCCGCTTGTCGCGAGTTTTGACACCGTCGGTCCATTGGCGCGGTCGGTTGAAGATGCGGCCTTGATGCTTGCGGCGCTTGAAGGTGGGCGCGCGGCGGACCTGCGTGGTGCTACGCTAAAAGGCACGCGGTTCTTGGTGCTGGATACCTATACAGAGGATGCGCGCGACGCGCCTCGTGCTGCGTTTAATGATGCGGTGGCCAAGATTGCGGATGCAGGCGCCAGTGTCGCCCACGGGACACTGCCTATGGTGGATGAGGCGATGGCCCTGGCCGCAGTCCTTTTCACGCCCGAGGCCTATGGGACATGGGGTGATACCATTGAGGCCGCCCCAGACAAGATGTTCGATCGTATCCTTGAACGTTTCCGTTCTGGCAAAGATTTCAGCGGCCCTGATGTGTGGAAGGCGTGGAACACCCTGAACCGGTGCCGCGTAGAATATACGGGGGCCACAGCGCAATATGATGCTGTTCTCTTGCCTACGGCGCCAATCTTGCCCCCCGATGCGGCCCGTTTGATGGCCGATCAGGATTACTACGTTACCGAAAACCTGTTGGCGTTACGTAATACAAGAGTCGGAAATCTGATGGGGCTGTGCGGGTTGAGCCTGCCTACTGGCACGCCTGCCTGTGGTTTGATGGCGTTGGCAGCCCCGATGGCAGAGGCGCGACTGTTGCGGATCGGTGCCGCTCTGGAGGCTGTGCTGGCCTAGAACGCGGCATTTCTCTGGACCCATCGGGGTGCGGCGGTTATCTTGTACCAAATGGGGCCGTTAGAGCACCCGAATTGAGGCCAGTCGTATGCATCCACCCAAGCGGTTTTCCGAGCTGCCTGAGTACGCGTTTCCGCGTCTCCGGACCCTATTGGGCGATCTGCCTGCCGGGCATCCGAACCCAATCCAGATGACTATCGGTGATCCGGGCCATGCTGCGCCGGGGTTCATCACTGAGGAAATCAGCAAGCATGCCGCGCGGTTCGCGAACTATCCACCAAATGACGGTGCGCCTGAACTGCTGGACGCGATTGGCGGCTGGTTGACGCGTCGGTTTGGGTTTTCGACAGTGCCGGAGCAAATCCTCGCTCTGAATGGAACGCGTGAGGGGCTATACAACACCTGCATGGCGCTCTGCCCCGAGGAAAAGAATGGCCAACGGCCTGTGGTCCTGACGCCGAACCCGTTCTATCAGGTCTATGCCGTTGCCGCACTGAGTGTGGGGGCGGAGCCTGTCTATGTGAACGCCACCGCTGAGAGCGGGCATTTGCCCGATTTCGCAGCGCTTGACGGCGATCTGCTGGACCGGACGGCGGTCGCCTACATCTGTTCACCCGCGAACCCACAGGGCGCTGTGGCTGACAAAGCCTATTGGCGGCAACTTTTGGCGCTGGCGGAAAAGCACGATTTTATCGTTTTGGCCGATGAATGCTATTCTGAGATCTACCTCGATGCTCCGCCTACGGGCATCCTAGAGGTCGTGGCAGAGGATGGGATCAACCCCAACCGCGTGGTTGCGTTCCATTCGTTGTCCAAGAGGTCCAACCTTGCCGGGTTGCGTTCAGGGTTTGCGGTGTCGGGCGTAGAGACGATTGCCCGGATGCGCCTGTTGCGTGCCTATGCTGGTGCGCCCCTTCCGTTCCCGCTGCAAATGGCGGCGGCGCGTGCATGGTCGGATGAGGACCATGTCATTGAGAACCGTGCGCTTTATGCGGCCAAGTTTGACGCCGCGACCGAGGTCTTGGGTAATGTCCCCGGTGTGCATATCCCTGAGGCCGGCTTTTTCCTGTGGCTGCCCGTAGACGACGGAGAGGCCGCAACCTTGAAGCTGTGGCAAGAGGCGGGCGTTAAGGTTTTGCCTGGCGCATATTTGGCGCGTGACACCGCAGACGGAAACCCCGGTGAGAAATTTATAAGGGTGGCTCTTGTGGCCCCCCTTGATCAAGTTCGCGATGGCCTGACCCGCCTGCGCGATTGTCTGTATTCCTAAGAAGAATAAGAGCACATTCATGGCCTATCCTACCCGCACACGAGACCCGCTTTTGGACAGTGGCACCCAAGCTGCGCTGAGCCGACGTTCCCGCGAAGGTGTGGGCGTCGCATTGTTGGGCGTGACGGTGTGTCTGGTTCTTATGCTGTTTTCATATGTGCCGGATGATCCAAATTGGCTGGCGGCCACTGAGGCCGAGCCACGCAATTGGCTGGGCCGGTTTGGGGCATCTGTAGCGGCGCCTTTGATCCTTGTGCTTGGGGTGGCGTCATGGGGCATCGCGCTGTGCACAGGCGTTTGGGGTGTGCGGTTTTTGCTGCACATCGGTTCGGATCGTGCGTTCAGCCGGTCAATTTTTGTGGCGCCTTGGGTCGCGCTGGCGGCGATTTTTGCCTCAACACATGCGCCGGGTGTAGCTTGGGATCAAAGCTTTGGTCTGGGCGGCTTGTTTGGTGATACGGTTCTGGCCGCGATGCTGGGCATTTTGCCAATTTCGGCGATGGTGGGGCTAAAGCTTCTGTCGTTTGCGCTGTTCCTTGGGCTGGTTGCGCTGGGCAGTTTTGTTCTGGGCTGCGATCGTGCCGAACTGCAAAGGCTGTGGACGTTTTTGCTGATGGGGCTGGGCACCAGCGCGGTTGGTGCCAAGGCTATGGGGCTGCACATTGGCCGCGGGTCTGCGCGGTTTGTCGAAATGGTCCGCGCGCGCCGTGATGCGCGGCGCGGTCAGCTGGGTGAGGCCGCTGGGCAGGCGCGCACCGCGACACCGCCGATGGCTGCGGCTGCGAAAACACCTCTGCTCAAGAGGATGCCCATCATCGGTGCACGCTTGCCCGAACCCGAGCTGATCGACCCAGACCTCATGTCTGGCGATGATATCGATGCGCCAACTGAAGACCGAGTGAAGGCCCGCATCGCCTCTGCTATCGAAGGACGTGTGCAGCGGGGTCAGCCTGTGGCACCGCCCACGGCTGAAGCGGACGCAGGTTATGCGCACGTCATTCCGGATGAGCCGCCACTGTCCGCGCCCACCGGCATCACGGAGCCCGCGGCACGTGCGGAGCCCATGCTGACACGCGACGAGCCACAGACCACATCGTTTTATACGGGCTTTGATACGGATGAAGATGGCCTCGTGGAATATGATGCAGGCGACTATGCCGCCGACATGTCGGTTCCTGAAATGCGACCTACGTCGACATCGATCATGCCCGGGGTGCAGCCCGGCGCGGTGATCAACCGTAAGGTTGTGCAGCACCCGCCGAAGAAACCTGTTGCCCCTTCGCGGCAAGCGATGGCCGAAGCGCAGCCAAGCCTCGCGCTGGAACCAACCGCGCAGGTCATCGGCTATGAGCCACCGCCTCTATCGCTTTTGACCAGCCCCGACACGATTGAGCGCGCAGTCCTCAGCGATGAAGCGCTAGAAGAAAACGCCCGCATGCTGGAAACGGTTTTGGATGATTACGGCGTTAAGGGCGAGATCGTCAGTGTTCGCCCCGGTCCCGTCGTTACCATGTATGAACTAGAGCCGGCCCCGGGTCTTAAGGCGTCTCGTGTGATCGGCTTGGCCGACGATATCGCACGGTCTATGTCGGCCCTATCGGCGCGTGTGTCCACTGTGCCCGGCCGTTCGGTCATCGGGATCGAGTTGCCCAATGAAACCCGTGAAAAGGTCGTCCTGCGGGAAATCATGTCCGGCAAGGACTTTGGCGATACGGGCATGAAGCTGCCCCTCGCGCTTGGCAAAGACATCGGCGGCGCGCCGATTGTGGCCAACCTCGCCAAAATGCCTCACCTGCTGATCGCGGGGACCACGGGATCGGGTAAATCGGTGGCGATCAACACAATGATCCTGTCGCTTTTGTACCGGCTTCCACCCGAAGACTGCCGGATGATTATGATTGACCCGAAAATGCTGGAACTCAGCGTTTATGACGGCATTCCTCACCTGCTTAGCCCTGTTGTGACAGACCCCAAAAAGGCGGTCGTCGCCTTGAAGTGGGTCGTGGGGGAAATGGAAGAACGCTACCGCAAGATGTCCAAAATGGGCGTGCGGAACATTGAAGGCTATAACTCGCGTGTGGCTGACACGCTTGCTAAGGGTGAGATGTTCTCGCGCACGGTTCAGACCGGATTTGACGATGAAACCGGCGATCCCGTGTTTGAGACCGAAGAGATCACCCCCGAAAAGCTGCCCTTTATCGTCGTTATCGTCGATGAGATGGCGGATTTGATGATGGTTGCTGGCAAAGAGATCGAAGCTTGTATCCAGCGGCTTGCGCAGATGGCGCGTGCGTCGGGTATCCACCTGATCATGGCCACGCAGCGTCCGTCGGTTGACGTGATCACCGGCACGATCAAGGCCAACTTCCCTACTCGGATCTCGTTCCACGTGACGTCCAAGATCGACAGTCGCACCATTCTGGGTGAACAGGGCGCCGAGCAGCTTCTGGGTATGGGCGATATGCTGTACATGGCGGGCGGATCGAAAATCACCCGTGTGCACGGACCGTTCTGTTCGGATGAAGAGGTTGAGGAAATCGTCAATCACCTCAAATCCTTTGGTCCGCCGGACTACGCTGCGAGCGTGCTTGATGGTCCCGATGATGAAAAATCGTCGGATATTGATGCGGTGCTGGGGCTGGGCGGAAACACCGATGGTGAAGACGCGCTGTATGATCAGGCCGTGGCGATTGTGGCCAAGGATCGCAAATGCTCAACCTCTTATATTCAGCGAAAGCTTGCGATTGGTTACAATAAAGCCGCGCGTTTGGTGGAGCAGATGGAAGACAACGGCATCGTGACCCCTGCTAACCATGTGGGCAAACGCGACATCCTCCTGCCGGAGCAATAACCACACCCCGCCGCGCCCGGAATTGACAAAGATCAGCTCGGGCGGGCGGTGAACTGTCAGTCTGTCTTTGCATCATAATGCAGAGGTGGTGATTTGATGGGGCAAAGAACACTGGTGGCGTTGCTGTTGGGCACGATGACTTTTTCGCTGCCAACAAGGTCGCCGGCCGAGACTGTTGTTTGTGCCGAAAGCATGGTTTCGGTGACCGCCCCACACGCCAGTCGGGCGCAATCGGTGTGCGCCACGGCCTCGGCAACGCTGCCCAAGTTGGCGCAATGCGATTTAAGGCTATCGCTCCCGATTTCGATCACGGTTTTGAACGACTTGCCGGGCGTGAGCGATACTTGCTTTGGGTACTATGTCTGCGACGGCCATCAGATTTTTGTTAGATCACCTCAGGGAATCTCTGAAATCACGGAACTTAGCTTGTTGTATGAGGATATGGCGCCCGAAGTCGTGTTCGACAGCATCGTGGTGCATGAGGTATCCCATGCCGCCTTTGAGCAGACGGCCTGCGAGGATGCGCTGTGTTTGGCCAACCACGAATATGTCGCCTACGTTATGCAGATGTGGTCCTTTGCGCCGGTTGTGCGACAGAAAATCATCAAGCAATTTGGCCAAGATGAGCCTGTGGAGCCAATCCGGTTGAACGATTTGATCGCAGTTATCGCGCCGGAAAAGTTTGCGGCTCTTTCGTGGCAACATTTCAATCAGCCGGGAAATGGGTGCGAGTTCGTCAAAAAGCTCGTGAGCGGAAGAGCCAGCCTTGAGATACTTTGGCAATAGCAGTGAGGGCGATTTCCCGCGCGGATGTGATGAGCTGTGTGCAAACGCCCCTTGGCGATGGGGCCGCAGTTGTTATGTGTTGGGGTATGAAACACTTTTTCCTCGCGCCGGTCCTTTGGCTGGCTCTCGCGCTTCCGTCCTTTGGTGAAGAAATTTCGCTTGAGGCGATCAATGAGTATTTGAACAGCTTCACGACGGCGCGGGCAGGTTTCACGCAGGTGAATGGCGATGGGTCTGTTTCGACGGGTACATTGCTGATGCGCCGTCCGGGACGCGCCCGGTTCGATTATGATGATAGTGACGCGCTGGTGATTGCTGGGGGCGGGCAGGTGGCGATTTTTGATCCCGTGTCCAACACACCCCCTGAGCAATATCCGCTGCGGCGTACGCCCCTGACCCATATCCTTGCCCGGACCGTGGATTTATCTGCATCGGGTCAATTGGCGAGTTATGATTACAACGGGACTGCAACTTCGGTCGTGTTGCAAGATCCCGACCAGCCCGAGCTGGGCAATATTCGCCTCGTGTTTACCCCGAACCCCGTAGCGTTGCGGGAATGGATCATCACCAATGAAAGCGGCGGCCAGACCACGGTGATGTTTGATACGCTGGAAACCGGTGTACAGATCGGCGCGCGGGAATTCAGCATTGTGCAGGAAAGCCAAGCACGCGGCTTGAACTAGACCGCAATCCGCCCAAAACTGGCCCTGCATAATGTAGGGGGCCAGACTGTGCCGCGCACGATCGAACTTTGGTACGAATTTGCCAGCACCTATTCCTATCCTGCGGCGATGCGGGCGCACAGTTCTGCTGCGGCGCGCGGTGTGCATATAGTCTGGCGACCGTTTCTATTGGGCGTGATCTTTCGGGATATGGGTTGGACGACATCGCCGTTTAACGAACACCCCGCGAAGGGCGCTTATATGTGGCGTGACATGGAGCGTATCTGCGCCAAACAAGGCTTGGGTTTTGTCCGACCTGACCCGTTTCCGCAAAATGGCTTGAATGCCGCGCGTGTAGCGATGGCTTTGCCGGACGACGCGCGGGGCGCGTTTAGTCGTGCGGTCTATCTAGGGCAGTTCGCGCAGGGGCGCGATATCTCAGACCAACAGTTCTTGATGGATACGTTGGCTCAGGGCGGCCATGATGCGCCCGCTGTGTGGGGTGCCGCAATGGATGATGTGAACAAGACCGCGTTGCGGGATCAAACTGCGCAGGCACAAAAGCTGGGTATTTTTGGTGCCCCGACATGGCGGACCCCCGATGGGGAGCTGTTTTGGGGCAATGATCGCCTAGAGGATGCATTGGATTGGATTGACGCCGCCTATCCCTAAAACGCCCGCCCGTGTGTCCCAGCTCGGATCACGGATAATTACGTTCACGTGATCTGACGGGTTTGTCCCTGTGCGGGTGCCCAAATCAGTGCAATGTCATCCAAAGACACGAACCCGAGGAGCCCGTGATGTTTAAGCCTTTTAAGCCCGACCTGACTGCGGCGGATGTGACGCCGCAATCCATGTGGTTGAACCGGCGTCAATTGCTTGCGGGTGGGGCAGCAGCCTTAGCGACCGGTAGCATCGCACGACCCACACGTGCTGAGACGCTAGCGCCCAACACGTTAGAGGAAATTACGAGCTACAATAACTTCTATGAGTTCGGCACCGGTAAGTCGGACCCGGTGAAGTATGCCCATATGCTCACTACTAACCCGTGGGAGGTCAAGATTGACGGGATGGTCGACAACCCTGGCACCTACCCGTTGCAAGAGTTGATTGGTGATTTGGATGTAGAGGAACGTATCTATCGCTTCCGCTGTGTTGAAGCCTGGTCGATGGTGATCCCGTGGAACGGGTTTGAACTTAACAAGGTGCTGGAAAAGGTGGGCGTGCAGGCTGGTGCCAAATATGTGGCGTTCGAAACACTGGTCCGGCCCGAAGAGATGCCCGGCCAGCGCGGCTTTCGTAGCAATATCGAATGGCCCTATCGGGAGGGACTGCGCCTAGATGAGGCGATGCACCCCCTGACTATTATGGCGACCGGTATTTATGGGGAGCCGATTGCCAATCAGAACGGCGCGCCCATCCGTTTGGTTGTCCCGTGGAAGTACGGGTTCAAGTCGATCAAATCCATTGTGCGGATAACGCTGGTGGACCGTGAGCCGCCGACGACATGGAATATGCTGCAATCGAGTGAGTACGGCTTTTATTCAAATGTGAACCCACAAGTGGACCACCCTCGGTGGAGCCAAGCGTCAGAGCGGGTCATCGGCGGCGGCCTGTTCCAGCAGCGCAAAGATACGCTGATGTTCAATGGGTATGAGGAGCAGGTTGCTTCGCTGTATGATGGCATGGACCTGCGGGAGTTCTTTTGAACCGGGTTCAAGCCATAGGTCACCGCATAAGCGGGGGGGGGCGTAAGGTTCCGGTCTGGCCGGTTTATCTATTGGGTTTGCTGCCGCCTGTTTGGCTATTGTACCAAGGGATCACAGGTGGTCTTGGCGTTGATCCCGTAAAAGTCATGGAGCACCAACTGGGCATATGGGCGTTACAGCTTTTGCTAGCTGGATTGTGCATTACGCCTCTTATGCGGTTTGCTCGGCTCAACCTGCTCAAGTTCCGTCGCGCGGTCGGGGTGTTGGCTTTCCTCTATATACTACTCCATTTGGTTGTATGGCTGGTTCTAGATATTCAGCTCCGCTGGGGAGAGATCTGGGCCGATATTGTAAAGCGGCCGTATATTACTGTGGGGATGGCTGCCTTTGTTCTGGCGATCCCATTGGCGGCGACATCGTGGAATGGTGCTGTTCGTAGGTTGGGGGCCACTGCATGGGGTAGGCTTCATCAATTGACTTATGTGATCGTTCTGTTGGGAGCGGTGCATTTCGTCATGCAAGAGAAGGTATGGACGATTGAGTCACTGCTGTACCTAGGGGTGGGCATTGGGCTTGTTGGTTTGCGGCTGCCAAAGCTGGTTGGACGTATGCGAGCACGTAGCGACCAAAACCTGACACTCGGCTGAGATACGGGCGACTCGGAACGACTCATTTTTGTCAGTTGATTTGCGCGAGTCGGGGTTTCGTAGTGCCTTGGGCCTCTTAAACCACCAGATATAGGGACCGCTCTGTGGATAAGTGACGTGAGCGTTACATTAAGTATGAATTGAGTCGTGATGTGTT
>NZ_CEZFMW010000125.1:0-10173 GCF_982993085.1 Thalassobacter sp.
GCGGTGCCCATGCCGTGGCGCAGCCCGTCTTCCCACGCGCCGTCATAGCGGTAGCCATCAGCAAAGGTCATTACGCCTTGGCCATGGTTCTTGGCGTTCAAGAATTCACCAACGTACAGCAAACCGTTGGGGTATTGCGCGCGGCCCTTACCTTCAATCACGCCATCCACCCAATCGCCGTCATAGCTGGCGCCATCGGGATAGGTGATTTTGCCAGTGCCATGCGCCAGATCGTTGCGGAACCCGCCAACGTAGACCGAACCATCGGGATAGGTGACCTCACCCTCGCCCTCTATCCGACCATCGACCCAAGACCCGACGTATTGATATCCGTCAGTGCCCTTGAAAATGCCTTGGCCTTGGCGCTTGTCCTCAAAAAACTCGCCCTCATAGACGTCGCCGTTGGCATAGGTGACCGCACCCGTGCCATGGCGCTGGCCATTGACCAAAAGGCCCTCATAGATGTCACCGTTGGGCTGTGTCAGACGGCCCAAGCCGTTGATCTGGCCAGCTTTCCAGTTGCCGATATAGACCAAGCCGTCGGGCATTGTCAGGGCGCCTTGACCCTCACGCGCGCCTTTGACCATCTGACCTTCGTAGGTGGCGCCATCGGGATAAGTAATCAGCCCGGTGCCGTCCTTCATTCCGTCGACCCATGATCCCTCATAGCGGTAGCCGGTTGTGCTTTCCATGATGCCGTCGCCATCATGCAGGGCGTTCACGAAACTGCCGGTATAGCGCACGCCGTTGGCATAATTCGCCACACCACGTCCGGTGATTTTACCGTCTAGCCAGTCGCCCTCATAGGTGCCGCCATCCGCAAAGATGATGCTGCCCGTGCCCTCGGGCTTTCCGCGTGCAAAGGTCCCTGTATAGACTGAGCCGTCCGGAAACTCAGCCGTGCCTGTGCCACGGATTTCGCCCGCGGCCCATTCGCCGGTGTAGACGTAGCCATTGGGCAGCCGATAGGTGCCGGTGCCGTGCTGTTTGCCGTCCAGAAAGGTGCCTTCATATATCCCGCCACCATCATATTGCTTGGTGACGATTTCACCGGACTGCGCCAAGACGGTGCTGGGCGCGGAAAAAGCTAGGATAGTGGCCAGAATTAGGGCTGTCGATTTATGCGTCACGGTCTGCTCCCCACGAATGCGGTGACATCGCTCGCCCCAAAGCTAAATGACCGATAGGGCGGGGGCAACGGTTTTCCCCGCTCTGCGCGGGGGATAGCCGGGATCGGCGCTTTCCCTCCGTGCGCGATGTCGGTAGAGGGAAACTGCCGCAAGAGCACCAACCTGGGACGACACGGGGAGACGAGGCATATGTCGAGCACATTTCGCCTGACAATCGCGCAGCTAAATCCTGTGATGGGGGACCTTGAGGGCAATGCCGACAAGGCCCGCGCTGCATGGGCTGCAGGCAAAACCGCAGGCGCCGATATGGTCGCCCTGCCTGAGATGTTTTTGACGGGCTATCAGCCCCAAGATCTTGTTCGTAAACCTGCCTTTGTTGCCGATTGCGCCCGCCACCTAGAGGCGCTGGCCCAAGACTGTGCCGATGGCCCGGCGCTGGGCATTGGTGCGCCATGGTGGAAAGAGGGCGACGACAAGCCTCATAACGTGTGGTTCGTGTTTGAAGGTGGGCGCACGGTCGCCCGTGTCTTGAAACACCACCTTCCGAACTACAAAGTCTTTGACGAAAAGCGCTACTTTCAATCCGGTGATGTGTCGGGTCCCTATCGGATCAAGGGTGTCGGGATCGGCACGCCGATCTGTGAGGATGCGTGGTTCGAGGACGTCGCCGAGACCCTTGCGGAGACTGGGGCCGAGATCCTCGTGATCCCCAACGGCTCCCCCTATTTTACAGGCAAGCAAGACGTGCGTTTTGCGCATATCGTGTCCCGCACCGTTGAGACTGGTTTGCCGGCTGTCTACCTCAACCTTGTGGGCGGGCAGGACGATCAGGTGTTCGATGGCGCAAGTTTCGTTTTGAACCCCCACGGCAAACTGACCCATCAGCTGCCCGCGTTCGAAGAACATATCGCTCACGTTGACTTCGAACTGGGCGACGAAGGCTGGGTCGCGGTCGAGGGTGACAAGGCCCACGCGCCAGAAGGGATCGAGGCGGATTACCACGCCACGGTGCTGGCCCTGCGGGACTACATGGGCAAAGCGGGTTTCAAAAAAGCGCTGCTGGGCATGTCGGGGGGCGTTGATAGCGCACTTGTGGCGTGTATCGCTGCCGACGCATTGGGGCCCGAGAATGTGCGCTGCGTGATGCTGCCGTCAGAATATACCTCGCAGGGGTCTCTGGATGACGCGGCCACGGCCGCCAGCGCGCTTGGCTGTGCGTTGGACAACGTGCCGATTTCGGGGCCACGCGCCGCTGTCAGCGATGCGCTTGCACCGTTCTTCGCGGGCACCGAACCGGGCATTGCAGAGGAAAACATCCAAAGCCGCCTGCGCGGGCTTTTGTTGATGGCGCTCAGCAATAAGAACGGCGAAATGCTTTTGACGACTGGCAATAAATCCGAGGTCGCGGTGGGCTATGCCACGATCTACGGGGATATGTCTGGCGGCTATAACCCCATCAAAGATATGTACAAAACACGTGTGTTTGATGTGTGCCGATGGCGCAACGCCAATCACCGACCTTGGATGAAGGCGCCCGCGGGTGAAATGATCCCGGTGAGTATCATCGACAAGCCACCTTCAGCAGAACTGCGCCCTGATCAAAAAGATGAGGACAGCCTGCCGCCCTATGAGGTGCTGGACGCAATCCTTGAACGGTTGATCGACCGGGAGCTTTCGGTCGGGGAAATCGTGGCGGATGGCTACGATCGTGAAACGGTCAAGCGTGTCGAATGGTTGATTTACATCAGTGAATACAAGCGCTTTCAATCTGCTCCGGGCGCGCGGCTGTCACAGCGCGCGTTCTGGTTGGATCGTCGCTATCCGATTGTGAACCGTTGGCGCGATCCGAGCTGATGTATTGCGCCGCCCTAAAGGGCGCCGCGACGGCGAGGGACGCTGTCCCTCGCGCTCCCTGGGATATTTGGAAACCAAAGAGTTAGCGTAGTTTCGGGGGTTGATCCGGGTTCATTCCTGGGTTTGTGCCGGGTGTTTGGCTTTGGCTGAGTTGGGGCAGGTCAAACCTTAGCCCATGTTTGGCCAAAAGCGGTGTGATTGGATCGGCCGCACGGAAAAAGCCTACGTCGAGTGCGCCTGCCTCTATGCCTGAGAAAGTGAGCGCCTCGGAGACGGCGCGGGCGAGGCTGGGCTCAGCCTCGGGGATTGCGCCGACGAAGCCCAAAAGGTGGGTTTTTTGCGCGTTTTCATAGGTGACGGAGACGAGATAGGCGCTGCGGGCGAGACCTTCGGCCATTGCGAGTTTGGTGTCGAGGGCTGTGATGAGCGCCTCTGGCAGGCCTGCGGGCGGGGCGATGGTGTCGGGGGTTGCCTGGGTCTCGGATGGGGCGTTCGTGAGGGTTTCGGCCAACCATGCGATGGCCTGTGGGTCGAGCAAGTGCGAAGAAGGTGCGACTTCGAGGTTGAGACCGAGGCCAAAGCCTTCCGCGGCAAGCATTTGTGTCAGGAGACGGCCAGACAGGGCGGCGTAGGGCGCGGGACCATCGGCAAAGTCGCTAAGCCGTTCGGGCAGGTCAAAGGCAAGCACGAAGGTTTGGCCTTCGACAGGAAACAGGCGAGGTGCGATTTGATCACCTTCGGCTTCTTGCTCCAGCAGGATAAAGAGTTCGGCGTCTGCGATCCGTTCATAGAACCGGAGGCGGGCAGCATCGGTGCCTTCGGCCTCGAGGGACAGGGCGGCGGTGTCGAGGGGTGTGTTCATGCGAGGACCTCAGCGAGATGGCGGCGCAGGTGTGGGACGAGGTCAGTCTCGAACCAAGGGTGGCGTTTGAGCCATGCGGTATTGCGCCACGACGGGTGAGGCAAGGGGTAAACCGTTGGGGCGTGGGTGCGCCACGCCGTAACAGTGTCGGTGACAGAGCCAGACTTTAGATGCCATTTTTGCGCGTATCCCCCCACTAAAAGGGTGAGTTGGATGTTGGGCAACGTGTCCAATACTTGGGCGCGCCATGTGCGGGCGCACAGGGGCGGGGGCGGCAAATCGGCGCCCTTGGCAGTGGTGCCGGGAAAGCAAAACGCCATCGGCACAATCGCGATGCGGGTCGCGTTGTAGAACTGATCTGGGGTGAGGTCCATCCAATTGCGCAAGCGATCCCCGGACGGATCATCAAAAGGCAAACCGGATGCGTGTACCCGCGCACCGGGTGCTTGGCCCGCGATCAAAATGCGTGCTGAGGCCTCTGCGCGGACCACTGGACGCGGCTGGTGGCTGGTATGCGTAGTCTCAAAACGCGACTTGCACAGGCGGCAGTTTGCGATGTCATTCAGGAGGATCATGAGGGCAAACTACAGGCACAGCGCGCCTTTGCAATAGCAGCATTTTTCGCTGCATTGCCGCATAAATGATGACTTAAAATGAGGCACTTAGAAAACATTGCCTTGGCGGTTGCTTGCCTTGAAATCCTGCGTATAGATGTCATGGATCTTTTCTCTCAGTTTGATAGAGTTTTTCAAATGTACCGTATCTGGAACTTCGTCACGAACTATTCGATACTGCTGATCGCAGGTGCGTTGATCGCGCTGGTCTGGGCAAATATCGATGCGCACAGCTATCACCTTCTGGTTGAGTATCCCTTGTGGTTCAACGACCTGCTGGGCGCGGACATCCATCATTGGGAACACATGCTTGGGGCTGACGCGGCTGCGTTCGGTCACCATGACACGCACAAAGTTCTCACGTTCCACTACCTGGTGAATGACGTCCTGATGGCGTTTTTCTTTGCCATCGCGGCCAAGGAGGTCTGGGAGGCCGTGATTCTTAAGAACGGCTCGCTCCGGGGCAAAAAAGCCGCGACGCCGCTGTTCGCCACGGCGGGCGGGATGTTTGGGCCAATCGCGGTTTACCTCGGGCTGGCTTGGTTCCTTGGGCCCGCAAAATTCGGCGATGTGGCAAATGGCTGGGCCATCCCGACTGCGACCGACATTGCGTTCAGCTACCTTGTGGGGCGGCTCGTGTTTGGCGCGGCCCACCCGGCGGTGCGGTTCCTGCTGCTCTTGGCGATCGCAGATGACGCGGCTGGGCTGATCATTCTGGCGGTCTTCTATCCCTCTGGCACCTTGGCCCCAAGCTGGCTGCTCCTGTCAGTTGCTGCATCAATCGGTGTGTTTGTCCTGTTCAACTGGTTGCCAAGGCGGCTTGACCGAGGCGACCAATCACGCGCCAAATCGACGTGGGTGCGAGAAAAGCTATCGTTCTGGCCATATTTGCTGGCGGGGGCTGCGTCTTGGTACGGGTTCGCGCAATCGGGGCTGCACCCGGCGCTTGGCCTGCTGCCAATCGTGCCGACATTGCCCCACGCGGACCGTGATTTCGGGATCTTCTCCCAGGCGGAAACCTATATGCATGATCTGCTCAACCATTCGGAACACCTGCTGAAGCACCCGGTTGAGATCATCCTCTTCTTCTTCGGCCTGCTCAACGCGGGTGTCGAATTCAACGCCATCGCCGAGCCGACTTGGCTGGTGCTGTGCGGGCTGATCATCGGTAAACCTTTCGGCGTGATGCTGTTCGGCTACATCGGGGCACATACGCTGAAACTGGGCCTGCCCGAGGGCATGAAAACGTCCGATCTGTTTGTGATCGGCTGTGTTTCGGCCATCGGCTTCACCGTGTCGCTGTTTGTTGCGACGGTGGCGTTTGATCCGGGTCCTGTTCAGGATGCGGCGAAAATGGGTGCCCTCTTTAGCTTTGGCGCCGCGATCTTGTCCTTTGTGGCAGGGCGCCTGCTTCGGGTGGAAAAACAACCCGGCTAAGCCGCCATTCGCTCTTGGTATGGCGCGGGTTTTCCTCGGGCCATACCCACCCCAAATGCGGCGATTCCTAGGTCATCCCGCAGGGCCAATGCCATAAGTTCGGCCAATAAGCCGAACAAACAGACATAATACCGCCTATTTCCCCCGCTACCGTAAACATATCTGTCCAGAAAGGACGGGTCCGATATGGTGCGAGCGAAGGGCCGGTATATGCTTGAATTTGACTCTGTCTCAAAGTCCTTTTGGACCGGCACGCAACGCAAGGTGATCTTGGATCGCGCTTCGTTTCGCGTGGACGTGGGGCAGTCGTTGGGCATCCTTGCGCCCAATGGCGCGGGCAAAACCACCCTTATCAACATGATGGCTGGCCTCGAAAAACCGGACGAAGGCACCGTTACCAAAACCTGCCGCGTGTCCTTTCCGCTGGGGTTTATGGGCGGGGTCGTGAACAAACACTCCGGCACCGAAAACGCCCGCTACATCGCTCGGCTTTACGGGCTTGATCCTGATTACGTCGAAGCCTTTTGCCGCTATCTGTGCGGGATCGATGAATATTTCGATATGCCCATCGGCACCTACAGCCAAGGCATGCGGGCGCGATTTACCTTTGCGCTGATGCTGGCGCTGGAATTTGACATTTACCTTATTGATGAGGGGATGCCCTCAACCACCGACGTGGAATTCAACCGCAAGGCGGGCTCGATCCTGCGCGAACGGCTGCAATCCGCCACTGTGGTGATCGTTTCGCATCAGCCCAAGACGCTGGCGCGCTTTGCAGATAAGGCGGCCGTCTTAAGCCACGGCAAGCTCCATCAATTTGAGACGTTAGAAGAGGCCAGAAGGCTCTATGACTATGAAACCCAAACCTAAGAAATTCCGCGTGCGCCGCGCCACAACAGGCCAGACCGAGGGCAAAGTTACGGGCGCTATGTCCGGGGATCAGGTGTTTGACGCCGCGGATGACGGCTTTGGTGACGCTGATTTCCGCTCAGGTGCGCCGCGCGATGATGTCTCCCCCAAACAGGCGGCGATTGATCGCGAACTTGCCGCCATCCGAGCCGAGGGCCTGACAGGGCGCCAATTGCGCATGGCCCGGCGCGTGGCTCAGATGCGCGGCGTCACACCGTCGTCCGACTTTGACGCTGTGCGCCAATTGCGCGCCATGGGGGTCGATCCCTTCGCCAAAGCCAACATGCTGGAACTGGTCGCAGACGCCAACGTGCCCGCCGTGACCCCCGCGCCTCAGGCTCCGCAAACGCCGCCGCAACCGGCCCCGGATGGCATTGATGCTGCAAGCCGCGCGGCGGACATCATCGCCATTCAGCGAGACATCGCTGGCCGTCGTCGGCGCAAAGTCGCGCTGCTCACGGCACGGCTGTTGTTCTTTGTGATGCTGCCGACGTTCATCGCGGCCTTCTATTTCTACACGCTTGCCACGCCGATGTTCGCCACCAAATCAGAATTTGTGATCCAACAGGCCGACGGCGGTGGCGGCGGGGCCGGGGGCTTGGGGGGGCTTTTTTCGGGCACTTCAATGGCTACACAACAGGACTCGATCTCGGTCCAAAGCTACCTTCTTTCGCGCGATGCGCTGGCTCGCTTGGACGATGATCTGGGCTTTCGCGCGCATTTCGAAGGCGACAATATCGACGAATTGCAACGCCTCACCCCCGACAGCAGCAATGAAGACACCTACAAACTGTACCAACGCATGGTCCGCATTGGTTATGACCCCACCGAGGGCGTCATCAAGATGGAGGTCATCGCCGCCGACCCCGCCACCAGCGAAGCCTTTGCCAATGCGCTGATCGGATACGCCGAGGAACAGGTGGATCAACTGACCGCGCGCCTTCGCTCCGACCAGATGGAGGGCGCGATGGGCAGTTTTGAGGCCGCAGAGGTCCGCATGCTTGAGGCGCAGCAAAGCGTCGTGCGCCTGCAGGAACAGCTGGGCGTCGTTTCGGCGGATGTTGAGCTGTCCTCTCGGATGGAACAAATCGGTGTTGTCGAAACCGAACTGCGCGATGCGCGCTTTCGGCTTGATACGATGATGTCGAACGCCCGCCCCAATGCTGCACAGGTCGAAAACCTGCAAAGGATCATTCGCCTCCGTGAGGATGAGATTTCTGAGCTGCGCGGCAGCCTGACCGAAGGGGCCGAGGGCGCCGCATCACTGGCGCGAATCTCGGCAGAGTTGGGCGTGGCTCAGATGGATCTGACCACCCGGCAGGCCCTGTTGCAACAGGCCGCCCAACAGCTTGAAACCGCCCGGATTGAGGCGAACCGACAGGTTCGCTACCTCTCTACCTCCGTCCCGCCCCGCGCCCCGGATGAGGCGACCTATCCCCGCAAATTCGAAAACACGCTGCTGGCGTTCATTATTTTCGCAGGCATTTACCTGATGATCTCGCTCACAGCCTCCATCTTGCGCGAACAAGTTTCGGCCTGATCCCGCGTCACACAACTGCAACGCCATGCGGCCTATATTGGCACCGGCGTTGCATCTTAACCCCCGCTCCGCCATCCAAGGCCAATGACTTCAAGAGGGACGATTTGATGAAACCTATTGCCGACGTGACGCCCAACACATGGGAATTTCTGCGCGATCCGATGATTAAACCCACCGGTTTTCGCGAATATGATGCGCGGTGGCGGTTCCCCGAAGAAATCAATTTACCCGGCATGCAGGCGCTGGGGCGCGGACTAGGCACCCAGATGCATGAGGCCGGCATCCCTCCGGTGATCGCAGTGGGTAATGACTACCGCGATTATTCTGTTGCGATCAAATATGCGCTGATGACCGGCTTGATGGAGGCTGGTATCCACGTGCGCGATATCGGCCCGGCCCTGTCCCCGATGGCGTATTTCGCGCAGTTCCACCTTGATGCACCCGCCGTGGCGATGGTTACGGCCTCGCACAATCCTAATGGCTGGACGGGCGTCAAAATGGGGTTTGAGCGTCCGCTTACCCACGGCCCCGACGAAATGTCCCGCCTGCGCGAGATTGTCCTGAATGGCGAGAGCATCGCCCGCGACGGCGGCAAGTATGAGCGCGTTGATGGCGTGCTTGAGGCCTATATCGACGACCTCGTGGGGGATTTCAAAATGTCCCGCCCGCTCAAGGTTGTCTGTGCGGCGGGCAATGGCACTGCGGCGGCCTTTGGCCCCGAGGTTCTGCGCCGCATGGGCGTCGATGTCGTCGAAAGCCACTGCACCCTCGACTACACCTTCCCCAACTACAACCCCAACCCCGAAGCAATGGAAATGCTCCACGACATGTCCGCAAGCGTCAAAGCCAGCGGCGCGGATTTTGCGCTCGGCTTTGATGGCGATGGGGATCGCTGCGGTGTTGTCGACAACGAGGGCGAAGAGATTTTTGCCGATAAGGTCGGCGTGATCATGGCCCGCGATCTGTCGCGCCTTCATCCCAACGCCACCTTTGTCGCGGACGTTAAATCCACCGGCATCTATGCCAGCGACCCGGTGCTGCAAGCAAATGGTGCCACCACGGACTACTGGAAAACCGGCCACAGCCACATGAAACGCCGCGTTCATGCCCTGGGCGCCTTGGCAGGGTTTGAGAAATCCGGTCACTACTTCCTCGCGGAACCTGTGGGCCGGGGCTACGATTGCGGCATGCGCGTCGCCGTTGAGATCTGCAAACTGATGGACCGCAACCCGGACAAATCCATGGCCGACCTGCGCCGCGAATTGCAAACCACTTACACCACGCCCACGCTGTCGCCCTATTGCGCCGACACCGAAAAATACGACACGCTGGACCGGATCGTGGCCAAACTGGTCGCCCATCAGCCGGGTGGCAAACTGGCGGGCCTTGCGATGACCGATATCGTCACAGTGAACGGCGCGCGGGTGATGCTGGAAAACGGGGGCTGGGCGCTGGTCCGGGCCTCATCCAACACGCCAAACCTTGTCGTCGTCTGCGAAAGCCCGGAAAGCCCGGAACAACTGCGTGCTATTTTCAACGACCTAGACGCGATCATCCGGACCGAGCCGAACGTTGGCGACTACGATCAAGGGTTCTAACAGGCCTGACCGCAAGCCCAGCCCGATGACCACGCCCATTGAAAGTTGTAGCCGCCCAACCAGCCGGTGACGTCTACAACTTCACCGATGAAATGCAGCCCCGGCACGTCGCGCGCGGCAAACGTACGCGCATCAAGGGCGGCGGTGTCCACGCCGCCCAGTGTGACTTCTGCGGTGCGGTAGCCTTCGGTGCCCGCTGGCGTGACGTCCCAACTGTGAACCGCCGCGT
>NZ_CEZFMW010000126.1:0-10011 GCF_982993085.1 Thalassobacter sp.
GGCGCCAACCCGCCCCACCGGTCCGAGCTATGAGGGCCGTTGTCCAACGCGTCCGCAACGCGCAGGTCCATGTGGACGATGCGTTGATCGGTGAATGCGGTCCCGGCGTGATGATCTTGGTCTGCGCAATGCAGGGCGATACGACAGACAACGCCGATGCGCTGGTCGACAAAATCGCCAAGTTGCGCATTTTCAAAGACGACGCGGGAAAAATGAACCGATCCTTGCTGGACGCACAAGGCAGCGCACTTGTGATCAGTCAATTCACGCTGGCCGCCGACACATCGCGCGGCAATCGCCCGGGCTTTTCGGCGGCTGCCGCCCCGGATGAGGGTGAAAAGCTGTATGATTACTTTGCCGCCCGGCTCGCGGCGCAGGGCGTGCCGACCCAAACAGGCAAGTTTGGCGCGGACATGGCCGTGAGCCTAGTCAACGACGGCCCCGTTACGATTCAGATTGAGCGTTAGGCGCGCGTCGCCGCCCAAACCACCCCCGGATCGTGGCCACGTCCAGAACCGGCTCATCTAGGCTTTCTGCATAGCTCTTAATTGAGATCGAGAGCATTGATTCAAGCGTGAAATACGCCCTCAAGATGCGAAAAATCAAATACTCCGGCAGGTACAACAATGCCATCGGCTTGCCGTTGATCAAACATGCGAAACACGCCACCAATGCAGGTGCGCCCACCGCAACAGCAATCACCGCTTGTATTTCAAGCGGGCGCAGCGTGTGGAACCCGCCAAAGTATTCGATCAAGCCAAACAGCACGAGGGGCACGACCATCGCGCGGCGTCCCGAATTCACGAGCATATAGGGCAGAACGACCTTGCCCCGCACCGTGGCACGCGCCGAGAATATCAGCGCCCGACACCGCGATGAGATATGATAAACCGACCGAAACCACCGCATCCGCTGCTCACGCATGTGGTGGTATGTGCCGGGCACTTCGCTTTCGAATTGGACGTCCGGATCGCACACAAGCCGGTAGCCCAGCTCTCCGATCCGGAGAGACATATCGGTGTCTTCCCCGTTCATCCCCTTCACAAAGCCACCCAGCTTGCGCGGCAACTCCGTGCGATAAGCCGCGAACATGCCGGGCACACCGACGACAGAATTGATCGTGGTAAAGCCCACGGAATAGAACCCATGCTTGACCAATGCCTCAAGAAAGCGAGCCCGGTCAAATAGCCCCCCACCAGGCGAAAACGGCAGTCCACCCACCGCGCCGCACAGAGGATCGCGAAAGTGGCGCATGACCTTAACTAACGCATCAGGGAACATGATCGTGTCCGCATCAAGCCGGATCATATATTCGGTCTGGACCCGGTCGATCGCGGCGTTCAGCGCGTAGGACTTTCCGGCCCGTGTCTCCAGAAACACCTCGCCCGTCATATGCGCACAATCGCCCAGCGCCCGGTCCGCAAGGGCATGGGTGTCATCCGTCGAATTGTTATTGGCGATGATAATATGCACCGTACCCGCGTATTGTGCGGCGGCGGCATCGGCGGCGGCGATCACGCGTCCGATGATGTGGGCTTCGTTATGAGCGGGCACAAAGAACGTGACTGGCGGCATGAACGTTTGATGCCGGTCACGCAGCAACATCAGACTGGACACCAGATAAAGCGTCACAAAGAAGCTTGGCAAAAACAGGAAAACCCCCGGCCCGATCCCGCCCAACAGCGCGATGTTGCGCAGGGCGTGCACAGCGTTCAGATCCAGCATCGTCAACCAGATCGACAGCCCAGCACATAGCAACGCAACACACCCCACGGTCGCCATGGTCTGCCAGTTGCGGCGGGTGTCGATCTCCATCGCGATGGGGGGCGGCATTCGGCCCCGTTCAAGCAATTTGAACGAATAGATCGCAAAGCCCGCAACACCCGATACGATGGCCACCACATTCACATGCATCGCCACACCCAACCACAGGTGTATCACCGCCGACGCCCCGTCGAGCAGTACACAGAACGCCAGATAGCTAAGGCACATGTCCACCATAATTCCCAGCATATGCCCCGGACGCCGGTCCATGAAGACCGCGAATGAGATGTAAAAACACAGGATAAACGTTCGAACCGAAACGGTGTAATACCCTTGATACCCTTGGAAAAAGTAGAGGTCGTGTTGCGGGAACAGCGCCGCAAGCAGCGGGATATTTCCCAAGCCCCAAAGCGACGCGGTGGACAGAACGCAAAACACCACCAACAACAGCGGTGCCCGAGTTTGGGGTACCTGATGCGAAAATTGCTTGGGTGCGCTGTCTACGGACCAGAACTCATGAGTTGAGCGTTTGGCCGGAGCCTCGGTAGGGGCGTCGGTGGGGCGCTGATCAGTCATAGGGCTAGTTCACCACAGGCTTGGCGCGCGGTGTCGTAGCAGTCGCCATGAACGCAGGCCCATTTGGGTGAATTGGCCCCTGAACCGGCCAAATCAGATGCACGCGCTCAGGGTCTGGCATCGGGATCACGTCAGGCCCGGCTTTTGCGGTTGTCACCGCCAGCAGACGAGGCCGAGGGATCGGCCGATTGCCCGGTTTCAGCGTCCGCGGGGGCCGCGTGTTCGCAGTTGTCTCAAGATCGATTTCAGGCCCGAACGCAACCAGCGCGGGCCGCATGGGCCGGCCCGTACGCTCAGAAACACCTGCAAAACCGCTCGGCACGCGTGGGGCCAAGCCCGCTGATGGCGCCTCGGGACGTGCCACCTGCGTGGCCACCATCACCTTGGGGGTTGTGTACGCGGTTTGCGCAGGCTTTGCCGTTTGCGCCGCGGGCGGTAAGGACACGAGTGCCGCGACCCGCCCCCCATCCGCGCGGATATGGGGCGCAAGATCCGTTTCCGACGTGATCCGCACCAAAGCGTAGGGCGCGTCCATCTCATTGCCCAGTCGTGGCCACAGCACCCACAGATCGTGGGCCCCAGCGGCGCGAGCCTGCGCAACGGCCTGCCCTAAGGTGGTCCGCAAAATCAACTGCACCGTGCCGGGCGTATATCGATCATCGGTTGCCGCCAACGTCCAACGCGTCGCTGGGCCAAACGCCTCGGATAGGAACTGCACGGCACTGGTCGCCTCAGCGGCGTTAAACGCAGATGCCACGACAAGCGAAAGATCACCCGGCAAAGCGGCACCAAAGGCGGCCACATCTGCATCCCCAGACAGCGCCCCACCGCGCAGGCGGGTTCCGGCCTCTAACTGGGCCATCACGGGGGTGCCCGACAGGCACGTCACCCCGCTGCGCGGTTCATCATTCATGACCCGCAGCTCCAACACATTCGCAAAGCCATGATACTCTGCCGGTAAGGCCACGCTGCGGGCAATACGCGTAACATTCTCGCTTAGGCGTTCTGTATGAATGGCGCGGCCATTCAGGACCACCGACAACATCCAGCGGTCGGCTTGATCCAGCCCCACAAGCGACATCTCAAAATCAAAATGCGTAGGCAGCGTGCCGTCTGGCGTGCTGCGGAGGTCGTAGGGAATGCGCCAGTTGGTCCGATATTCAAAGAACTTCGCATCCCACAAGGGCGACCCCGCCGAAGGTTGCATGGGCCACTGGTCCAGCACAGGTGCGGCGGTCGCAGCAACATGTTCGTCGGCAATATCCAGATCATTTGAGCTTAGCACGACGGCACCATCACGTCCGCCCTGTGGCGCGACAAAGCCAACCTGCGTGCCCAGCGCCGCTTCGTTCATTGCGAACCGTAGCATCCGCGCCATGGTCTCTGGCTCAAGTCCCGCGCCCCAAACAACGCGCGCCGGATCGCCCGAAACGCGCATCCGGTCCCCAAGGGATGTCAGCGGTGCTTCGGTCGTGATGTTCAGATGGCTTGTGGGCTCGACCCGCAAAACCATCCCGCCAGACCACCGCGCCGTACACACCGCAGTGGGAAAGCGGCCATTGGCGGCAAGTGTGACCTCAACCACGGATTGGGTCAGATCGGCGGGCAATAGGTTCAGCGTGACGCGATGCTCGGATTTGCCCGCGGGCAGAACCAATTCCCCCCGGCGCTGACCGTTGATGTTGATTTTAAGCCGAGCGACGCCGTCCTGTTGCAACTGCGCAGTTAGATCAAGCGTTAGGGTTCCGGCCTCAACCCGCGCCTCACGCGGTAGGTTGAACCGCGCGCGGTGATACCCAGGGGAACCAGACAGCGCGCCCCATGTATCCTCTTGGCGCAAAGCGATCACATGATGACGGTCGCCGGGTCGCGCATCGCGCCGCTCAACGTCCGAGGCAAAATCGTGCAATACACGATCCGCCTGCGCCAAAGGCCCCAACGCCCGAGAAGTCGTATCCCGATCCGTCCACAACGCAAACTGGATCAGCCCCATCACAAGGAGCGTGAAAAGCGCTAAACCCAAAAGCCTCATTTGCGTGTCCTTTCATCCGCCAGCCAGCCCGGCCCTGTTTCACAGAACTTGATGTCTGTTGGGGCGCGTGCTGGCAGGACGATCCTTGGTCCCTACTCTGCCGCGATCTGACGATGCAGTGCCTCTTCGGTGACGATCCCTGCCTTTTGCTGGCCCGTCCAAGTGGACACACACGGCACAGCGTCGGCATCGAAACGGTGCAAGTATTTCTGCGCGATCTCGACGGTTTCGGCCATCAAACCCGTGCGGAGCGTGGTGGGGTTCAGCCCCAGCTTGAGAAAACTGTCGTTACAAACGACCAGATCATTCTCAGCGGCTTCTTTGCGCGGGTTGTCGACCATCGCGATCTGGGCACCTGTCAGATCAGCCACCAAATGGGCCAAATCCCGCACGCGGTGCTGTTCCGTCACTTGGTTCATAATCTTGACCGGCGCGCCTTTTTCGGGCGGATGCGCCACGGCCAAGGCGACACAACGCACAGTGTCGCGGATATGGATGAACGCGCGTGTTTGACCCCCGGTGCCGTGCACCGTCAACGGATGACCCACAGCGGCCTGCATCAAAAAGCGGTTCAGAACCGTGCCGTAGTCCCCGTCGTAATCAAAGCGGTTGATCAACGTGGGATGCAGACGCGTTTCATCCGTTTGCGTGCCCCAGACAATACCCTGATGCAGGTCCGTGATCCGGATTTCATCATTTCGGGCATAGAATTGAAACAGTAACTGATCCATCGACTTGGTCATGTGATAGACCGAGCCGGGGTTGGTGGGATACAGGATCTCACGCTCGGACCATTGCCCATCGTCGTTCTCGACCTTTACGGGCAGATATCCCTCGGGGATGGTAAAGCCCTCGCCGGCGTAGCCATAGACCCCCATTGTGCCAAGGTGGACAACATGCGTGTCCAACTCAAGGCCCGCGATGGCAGCCATAAGATTGTGCGTGCCGCGGATATTGTTGTCCACCGTATAGCGTTTGGCCGATACGTTGCGCATGGAATACGGGGCTGCACGTTGTTCGCCAAAATGCACGACCGTATCGGGCTTGAGCATCGCAAACAGATCCTCAAGCGCGCCATAATCCCGCGCCACATCGATCTGGAAAAAGTCGATCCGGTTGCCCGTTACTTCCTTCCACGTCTGGATACGTTCCGAGATGTGGGCGATGGGTGTCAGGCTTGATGCGCCCAGTTCTCGGTCGATCTTGCGCCGGGACAAATTGTCTACGATTGCAACCCGATGTCCCTGCGCCGACAGGTGCAAAGCCGTAGGCCAGCCGCAAAACCCGTCTCCCCCGATAATGACTACGTTCTTCATACTGCTGCCTTTCATTGCACAGCGCCCCCAGTGGTCAGAACATCCCTCGATGCCCTTGCTGAGATCAGTATGGTTAACGAATTTTGAATTTATTCGGCCAAACTATGACCTTTTCAGACGACAACGCCTTACGCCCGCCCCAATCGGACGGCGCACACAACATGTGGGGGCAGTGTTCTATAAGTCAGCTAAAAGTGGACCTACTCAGTCCCAGTCAACGTTGAATTTCGTGACCAATCCGTTGATTTCAGCAGCATTGAGCACCTTTGGCGACAGCCCACGGGTCAAGATTGCCAGCTTGGAAGCCTCTTCCAATTCTTCCATCGCGTAGCACGCAGCCTCCAGCGATTTGCCCGCCACAACGGGGCCGTGATGGGCCAAAACCACTGCGGATCGCTTGCCCGCAAGCCCACGGATTGCATCCCCCATCGCCGGATCACCGGGCATGTAATAGGGCAGCAATTTCACCTTGCCGAGCCGCATGATCCCATAAGCCGTCAGGGGGGGCAGCATGTTGTCTGGGTCTGTTTCGGGCAAAAGCGACAGGGCGACGGAATGGGTTGAATGCAGGTGCACCACCGCGCCAGTTTGCGCCGCACGGGTTTCGTAAAATGCGGTGTGCAGCGGGACCTCTTTGGTGGGGGCATCACCGTCTAGGTGCCGCCCGCCCGCATCGATCACCGACAATGTAGCGGGGTCCAAGCGGCCAAAGCAATGACCCGTTGGCGTGACCAACAAGCGGCCATCCTCGAGCCGGGCCGAAATATTGCCCGAAGACCCCGACGTCAGCCCGCGATTAAACATCGAGGCCGCAAGCGTGCAGATATCTTCGCGAAGTTTGGCCTCAGCCGACATTATGCGTTCTCCAACAGCGCGAGCGCTTCGGCAAAGAAATTCGGGCTACCAAAGTTGCCGGATTTCAGCGTAATCGCGAGATCTTTGTCGTCGCTTTTGCAGAACGTCCACGGCACGCCCGGCGCGATCTCGGGGCCAATGGCCAAGCGATCGATTTCCAGCTTGCGGGTCACAGCGCCTGAGGTTTCGCCACCCGCGACCACAATGCGTCCCACCCCAAGGTTGCGCGCATCCAGCGCCAATTGCGCCAGCGCGTCCTCAACCAACACGCCCGCCCGCGCGACGCCCAGTTTTTCTTGGGCCGCGGCGACTGTCGCGGGCTCTGCAGTGGCATAGATGATCTTTGGGGCGTTGATGTCCTGTGCAGCCAACCACCGGCGCGCGAGCAGGACGCCTTCGCTGGCCAATTCAAGCGGGTCCAACCGAAAGCCCTTGGCATGGTCCAGATAGGCCCCGACCTGCACCCGGGTCATGGCCGAACAACTGCCCGACAACACTACCGATCCCGCGCTCAAACTGGGCGGCGTTGCGGGTGCTGCGGGCCGCGACAGTGCCCCGGCCTGTGCGTACAATTCCGGCAGGCTCTGCGCGATTGCGCTGCCGCCGGTCAACAGCGGCAGGTCATGGACAGCCGCCGCAATCGTATCAAGGTCCTCTGAGGCGATTGCATCCAACACCACGTGGGCAACGTTCGCCTCGGCCAGCCGCATCATCGCGGCCTCAATCGCGCCTGCGCCGGCGCGAATGGTGGGCAGGTGGATCGCACCGACCTCACGACGGACCTGAGGCCGCAACAGCCGCGCCAGCGACGCGTCGCGCATCGGGGTCAGCGGGTGGTCCTTCATGGGCGACTCGCTCAGCAACTGGTCACCGACATGCAGATAGCCATTATAAACCGTCCGCCCATTTTCAGGGAACGCGGGGCAATAGACCGTCTGGCTCACGCCCATGTCGGTCATCAGCGCCTCGGCCACTGGGCCGATATTACCCTGCGCCGTACTGTCAAAGGTCGAGCAATATTTCCAGAATATCCGCTCAGCCCCCGCATCGCGCAACCACGCAAAGGCCGCGCGCGCTTGGTTGACCGCGTCCTCACGTGGGAGCGTCCTGGATTTGAGGGCGATCACCTCAAACGGAGCCAAATCATCAGTCGCCTCGGGGATACCGATCCGCAAGTTCACCGCCACTCCGGCCCGCGCCAACATGGCGGCCAAATCGGTAGCACCCGTAAAATCATCCGCAATTGCACCAAAAAAAACTGACATAAGACCCTCCCAAGAACGCACAAACTGTAGTCCGGCACGCACCAACCACAAGCACTGTCTTTTGCCCACCTATGCGATTGTGACAAGTGATGCAGAAATGCAAAGCCGCGTGAGATTGCTCGCGCCTCGGGTTGGGCGTAGCATCACCTCGAATCCGATCAGGAGCGTACAATGCCCGACACAACCATTCCTCAAAGCTGGGAGGCCCGCGCCGAGGCTGCCTCATTCTTTGGGTTCACCGACCTGCCCTCGATCCATGCGCGCGGCACCGTTGTGCTGACCCACGGCACCGGGCCGTATGTGCATGATACCAACGGCAAGACATACCTAGACGCGAATTCAGGGCTTTGGAACATGGTCGCGGGGTTTGATCACCCCGGCCTGATCGAAGCGGCCCAAGCGCAATATGCCCGGTTTCCCGGCTATCACGCCTTCTTTGGGCGGATGTCGGACCAAACCGTGCAGCTGTCCGAAAAGCTGGTTGAGGTGTCGCCCTTTGAACGCGGCAAGGTGTTTTACACCAACTCCGGATCAGAGGCGAACGACACCATGGTCAAAATGCTGTGGTTCCTTTGGGCCGCGGAGGGCCAGCCGGAACGCCGCAAAATCCTGACCCGCAAGAACGGCTACCACGGGGTCACCGCGGTGTCGGCATCCATGACGGGCAAGCCATACAACTCTGTATTTGGCCTGCCCTTGCCCGGTTTCGTCCACCTTAGCTGCCCCCACTACTGGCGCGAAGGTCGTCCGAATGAAACCGAGGCCGAATTCACCGCCCGGATGGCCCAAGAGCTAGAAGATACAATAACACGTGAAGGCGCCGACACTATCGCGGGGTTCTTTGCCGAACCGGTGATGGGTGCGGGCGGCGTGATCCCCCCGTCCGAGGGGTATTTTCAGGCCATCGTGCCGATCCTGCGTCGCCACGGCATCCCGATCATCAGCGATGAGGTTATTTGCGGCTTTGGCCGGACGGGCAGCACCTGGGGCTGTGAAACCTATGATTTCATGCCCGACGCAGTGATCTCCTCCAAAAATCTGACCGCCGGGTTCTTTCCGATGGGTGCAGTCATCTTGGGGGCTGAACTGTCCGAAAGGATGCAGAACGCGGCCGAAGCGATTGAGGAATTCCCGCATGGGTTTACCGCATCCGGCCACCCTGTGGGCTGCGCCATCGCGCTCAAGGCGATTGACGTCGTGATGAACGAAGGCCTGATGGAAAACGTGCGCACCCTAACCCCCCGGTTTGAGGCCGGCATGGCCGAATTGGCCAAACATCCGCACATCGGGGAATGGCGCGGCAAGGGGCTGATGGGAGCGCTGGAGGCCGTGCGCGACAAAGACACACGCACGCCGTTTGCTGCGGATCTGTCGATCTCAGAGCGGATTGCGAACACCTGCACCGACCATGGGCTGATCTGCCGCCCCTTGGGTCAAAGCATCGTGCTGTGCCCGCCGTTCATCATGACCGACGCACAAATGGATGAGATGTTCGAAAAACTGGAAGGCGCACTGACCCAAGTCTTCAAAGAGGTCAGTTAACGCAACGAAGGGGCGGATTTCATAGTCCGAAGACCGCCCCGAATACGATGATCAGGACTTGTTCATCTTAGACAGAATGGCCTGCATATCAGCCAATTGCTTTTTGATCGCGTCCAACTCTTCTGCTGCACTTTCGTCCTCAGCGGCAGGTTGAGGCTTGGCCTCGGCTGCGGGTTCATCACCCGGGGTCCAGCCGCCGGTCATAGCCGCGAAAAATGCCTTTTGCTGCGCTTGCATCGCCTCAAACCCTGGCATCTTGGCCAATGGGTTCATCACACTGGCGTTCTCGATCATCTTGGATTGGCCGGAGCGTAGCATATCAAAGCTCTGTGCCAAGAAATCCGGCACAACCGACTGCGCTTGTGTTGTATAGCTACGCACCAAATCCGTCAGAACCGACAGCGGTAGGACGTTTTCGCCCCGGCTTTCATGCTCTGCAATGATCTGAAGAAGGTACTGGCGGCTTAGATCATCCCCGGATTTCAGGTCAACGATCTGTACTTCACGCCCTGCACGGATAAAGCCCGCGATGTCCTCTAGCGTCACGTAATCGGACGTCTCAGTGTTATACAGCCGACGGCTGGCATAGCGTTTGATGAGGAGCGTTTTGTCCGTTTCGGCCACGATGTGCCTCCCAGGCTTCTTTGCGGTGCAGCAACCC
>NZ_CEZFMW010000127.1:0-9984 GCF_982993085.1 Thalassobacter sp.
TCACCGCAGAGCAACCGATGCTTGCCGAGCAACCAGAGATCGCCAGAGCGGCTGACCGGATCCTCGGGGGTTTCCGGAACATCGTCCTCGCCCTCTTGAGGGCCCGTGCCCTCGTCAAGGCTCGACATCAGCACGTTCAACTCGTCGTCGGTGAAGCCTGTGAGGCCAAGATCGAAATCCGCCTCCAGCAGGTCGGCCAGTTCGAGGTTCAGCAGGTCCTTGTCCCACTCCGCATTCTCGCTGGAGCGGTTATCCATGATCCGGAAGGCCCGCGCCTGACTGGCCGTCAGCCCCTTGGCGACATGCACGGGTGCGGTCTTGAAACCGAGCTTTCGCGCGGCCTCGAGCCGCGTGTGCCCGGCGAGAACCACCATCGCTTCGTCCACGACGATGGGCTGTCGCCAGCCGAACTCCTGGATCGAAGCCGCAACCGTCGCAATGGCCTGCTCGTTGCGCCGCGGGTTGCACGCATAGGGAATGATCTGCTCAAGCGGCAGGTCCAAAACGTCCATGGGTCTTTCCTTGGATTTGGCATCGAAACGAAACGGGTCCGATGCATGAAACGAACCGAAGATCCGCGAAAGCGAAATGGGGTCAGACCCCCGTTTCGGTTCAGGCGGGTTTTTACAGCCCTTACGGCTTTGTTTTATTGAGTTTGCGCACAAAGCGAAACGAAACGGGTGTTTTGCAGGGTGTCACTGGGAAAGCGTTGCGCCTCGCCCCCCCGTATACAATCGCAAGCAGAAGGGACCCGTTTAATTTCAATGGGTTGTGAGGTGATTTATTTCGGACGAAGAGTGTTTTCTATCCATAAATCGATAAGCGGTGGCAGACCGGCAAACCATCAGCGTCCCAAGCAAAAACGGGGAGAGCCGTCTTCGATCGTACTCTCCCCATTATGCCTTACGCATAGCACGAAACTGTTGCATGTGTCGAAAACAAAAGTGTTGCAACATATTGCTTGTCAATCAGCGTTCAAGCGGTTGTGTAAGTCCCGACCTGTCTTGAAAAATGGCACAGATTTCGCATCGACCCAGACAGTTTCACCCGTGCGCGGGTTGCGCCGCTGACCAGAGTCGCGATGGCGAACACTGAAAACACCAAAGCCACGTAGCTCGAAACGCCCACCTACTGCGAGATGATCAACAATCGTGTCAAAGACCGCTGCCACAACCTTTTCTGCGTCACCGTTGGTTAGGTGGGGGTTTTCCACGGCAATCTTCGCCACCAATTCGCTTCTTTTCATGCTTCCCCCTTAGCCAAAATAGCATCATGCCCGCTCTAATCGGGCAGATTATATGAAAACCTGCCCGACAGCTTTGAGTCAATCAGCGTTTAGACGTGAGGAGATTTTCGTCAATGCCAGCTTATACTTGCGCCATGCCGTGGTGCGATCGATGCCCAACTCATAGGTGATCTCTTTCCACGGACGACGTGCCGCCCGTGACCAGATCAGCTTGCGCTCAGACTCTTCGATCCAAAGCACCCAATCGAAGGTCTGCTCGAGCCGGGTGATCGATGCCGCAGAAGGCCAGACGCGCATGGGCTGCGCCTCCATAACAGCAATCTCACGGCTGGTGCGCGCAATGTCAGGCCAGGCGTTGAAGTACCCCTTGGCCCTAACCGGTGGCAGTTTACGCAGCGTGCGGAATGCTTCTTCGAAATGATCCGCGACATCGTCGGCGGTCCAGGTCTTTTTCTCACCCATGGCGCACCTCCCCGGTGGGGCGTGGCCCATATAGTTTTGTGCCCAATTGTTCGACCAATTCACGTTCCGGCCAGGTCAGGCGCTGATCTTCGATGCTGACAGCCAGCACACCCTGTTCGTGCCAACCGTCCCGTTTGACCTGATCGGGATCACGGCGGTGTCCGCCATAGCCTCTGGGTGTAAACCTCATGCCACACCTCCTTGGGTCTCGATGGCCCAGTGGAGGATCGCAATGGCGTCGGCCTCGTTGTCGTCGGCGGGCGAGAAGCCGCGCGCCCGTGCGGCGGCAATCATGGCCTGCTTTGGCGCGTTGCCCTTGCCGGTGGTGTGGCGCTTGATGGTGCCGACGGGCACGCCCGCATAGGGAATGCCCCTCAGCTCGCCCCAGCTTGTCAGTGACGCCATCAGGCCCCCATAGACATGGGCCGCGTCAGTGCCCGCATGACGACGGACTTCCTCGAACCAGATCGTTGCAATCGGTCCAGACAGCCGATCGAGCTCCGTGAGCCAGTTGGTGAACCGCAGATAGCGCATACCACCGCCATCGTAGCGGCCAGGTTTGAACGACGCTGTCCCGCTGGTGATCAGGCTGTCAAAGCCACGGATGGCCCAGCCTGTGGTCGTGCCTAGATCAAGCGCAAGGATGCAGCGCGGGGTTTGTGTGGGTTGGGTCATGTAGACCTCCTCTTCGATTTGATGAGCAAGGCGAGAGGGCTGGCCGGTGAAGGCTGCGGTCTCGCCAAGCCCCGAAGGGTGGTCTGGTCAGGTCAGGCGCAGGGCGACGAGGCCGCCCGGCAGATCTTTCAAAACATTCAGGGAAGGCTCTTGAAAGATTTCCGCCCCTAAGTCGTTGTCCTATATGTAAGATATATAATCTTTCAATTATTCAATATTTCAATAGGCACCTATTTCTTACTATTTAAACGCGCGCGTACGCGTATAGGGATAAGGGGTCCTCTTGAAAGATTGAAAGATTTGAAGGATTGCGTTTTTCCGTTTTAAGTCATGGTGTTATCCCCAAGTCACACTTCAAAATCAGCTTCAGTGGGTTTGAAGGATCTCCCGTCACCCGCCAAACCGCGCGAGCCTGTACACCATGGCCTGCTTGGTCGATGAGCCGCGCATGCCCGTCGTGACATCCCCGCTTTCGATCAAGGTCAGCAGGATCTCATCACGGTCACGCGACTTGAGCCATTGTGAGGCGCGCGTGATTTCGGATTTGGCGATGCCTTTCGCACCTGCCGCTCGAATGATCTCCTTCAACCGCTTGAGATGCGCTTCCGTCTCGGTGTCAGCGACATGGCGTTCAACAGCCTCCATGGTCCGGCGCGCATAATGGCGCACAAAATCAATGGCCCAATCTGCGGCCGACAGATCGATCGCAGGCTTTGTCGGATCGCGCCCAACCGCCACAATCAGCGCCAGCTTTAACGCGTTCTCCCCAATACGGGCCAGGATCGCCGTGAAGGCTGTTCCACTTGCTGCGCGCAACTCCCCCGTCAGCTCTGCGCTGAGCAGTCGAAACCGGGCACGGGCCTCCTCGGTCATCGGCACGATAGTTGGGTTCACCGCAGTGTTCTGATCGGCCGTCTTGCCCGCAAGATTGCCTTTCTGGTGCCCACCACCGCAGGCCACGCTTTGCAGCCCGGCAATCAGCGCAGGTGGTGCCTGGCGCATGCCCACGGCGATGTTCTCGTCCGGATAATCCTCATCACTGGGCAGGATCAGAAAGCGCGCGAGCGAGCCGTCGACGACGTTTGCACCCTGCAATGCGCCCCAGAAGTGCAAAGGCGTCGTGGTGCCATAGACACTCAGGCAGGGTTGGTTGATATCCCTACGCTCGTTTGAGCCGTCACGGTTGGCATATTCCGCGCCGAGGAAAATCCCGCCCGCGGCCGTGTAAAGCTCGGTCATGTTGTCGAGGATTTCGGTAATGTGGCGCGGACTGCGCCGCCGGTCGGCTGCCGCTGCCAAGAACATCCCAAACTCATCGATCTGGAAGAGGATCGCAGGCTGGCGGTGCAGCGCGGTCAAAAGCCCCGCACCGGAGGCGATCTTATTGCCGCCCAGATGATGGGCCAGCCCCGCCTCAAAAAAGACCTCATTGATGATCTCGCGGGCGTGGTTCTTTCCTGATCCGCTATCCGCAATGCCCACGACATACAGGTTCGAGCGCAAGTTGCTTTCGGTGCGATACTGCCGCCCCATCAGCGCACCAATCGCGCAGAGGCTGGCGCCGAGCGACAAAAGCGGCTGAGGACGCCGGGCCGTCGACAGCATGTAATCGGTCAGATCGCCCACCAATCCATCGGGCATGACCAGCGTGAATGGCGAGATGACCGTTGGTTCCTCATTACCCTCAGACTGCTCTCCCAGCCTGGACAAAAGCCCCGCCGCTGGATGCTCGCCATCACAGGTAACAGCACCGTCCAGACATAGCGAGGCATCAGGTTGCCAGCCGCGCTCCATGGCAAGGTGGTAGATCGTGCCGGCGCCAATGCGATCGGGTTTGAAGCTGGCCCAGGCCTTAGCGGTCGCCGCGGGCACATCCTTGGCGGCCTGCGCTGACCAGCCGGCAAAGATATCGCCCCCAGCGTCACCAAGCGCTCCCTTCAGCGCCATGCCAATCCGCACCCAGCTGTCATAATCCAACTCCGCATTGGGCAGCCATTTCAGCGCGGCTTCAATGGCGGGCAATGTTCCCATCTGGCTATGGGCTTGCAGATGCTCCGTGCCCGGTGATCCTGTCGCCAGGCCAGGTTGCCGCAGATGTTCGGGCAACAGCGCATGGGCCTTATCAAGAAAGCTGCGTGCCATCTCTGCGGTAATCTCAGGTAGCTCTGTGATATCGAGATCAGCCAGCCCTTCCTCTGGCCACGCGTATGGCGCGCCTGTGTCCGGGTGGTTGGCATAAGCCACGAACTGCTGACCCAGACAAAGCACCTCCAGCGGATGACGTTTGATGCCCCGGAAAGGGGTTGCCGTGCGATAGATCAACATCCGCTTTGGCGCCTTGCCGATGCGCAGCGCCGGGGTATCCCCCAAACGGTCACGTGCCAGGTGCTCGATTTGAAGCGCCAATTCCGCATCTTCAACAACGTCGATATCGACAGCCGCAACCGTGCCGCCAACAAGCCCGATGCCACACTCGGGCCAGGTCGCCCATGTCGTCACCTCAACCTCCGTGGTCGGGCGTTCGGTGTGCCGGTTCCACTCGGGGTAGTCTGCCCATGCTCCACGCTTGAACTGACCTGGCTTTTTGGTGCCGGGACCGATCGGCAGAATGCCATAGCCATTGGTGACCAGCCGTGCGCCGAACCGCGCCATATACGATGTATTAGCCATCAGAACGGCACCTCCGGGGTCATTGCGTCGAGCCGTGTACGGTCTTGTCCCGCCAGCCCGCGCAGTTGGTCGCAATATCCGGTAATGACCGCATCGAGGAAGTGGTCCCACTCGGTCTCAGTCAGGGTGGCGAGATCAGATTTGCCGATACTTTCGAGGTATTCGCCACCATATTGGCCGCCAACGCTCATGGCCTGCATTTCATTTGGGGTGGGATCAATCATACCCGTCCTCCTGTGACAGATGTCCTGGCAGGTGCGAGAACAGAGGTGTTTGCGGCTTTGGTCCCGCCGCTTGTCCGAGACGGTGAATATCGGGTTGAACCACCCAAACCCGCGAGGTTCCCGGTGGCAGACGGCGCAGAGGCCGGAGTGGATGTGGCGCATGGATCGAACCTGTAGCCGGAGATTTCGAGAAAGCGGCCAGACGGGCGCACCGAGATCGCGGCGGGCCGGGCCAGTTGTCCCGCCTGTGCAATGGCATCGTCGACAGTGCGCGGCATCGGGCAGCCCGGCGCACGCTTACGCCACCACTCGAACGCCTTCTGGCGCGCATAGCCCTGATGCTCGACACAGACCCATTCATTGTAGGACTTGAGCCCGCAGCTATAGGTGACCTTCAGTGAGGGGCGCCCGCCGCGCTTGTCATGACGGCTATAAGATACGCCGTGGACCGGCAGCCATTGGACCTTCGGAGACAAAACCGGAAGCGTGGCCGCTGTGGGGGCGATTTTCACCTCCCGCGCCGGGAATTCGTATCCACAATCAGAGCATTCGGTGGCCGAAAGCGCGATGATGCTATCGCACTCGGGGCAGACCTTTGTGGGTGCCTCGCCACCCCCGCCATCGCCCGGGCGTTTCGGGCGGACCAGATCGATCGGTCCGTGGCGGCGGACATTGCCCGCAAAGTCGAGAACCAGACAGTTTTCCTTGTCCGGAGCCAGACGCGTGCCACGACCCACCATCTGGACGTAGAGCCCTGCAGATTTGGTCGGGCGCAGGAGCGCGATAAGATCGACGCCAGGCGCGTTGAACCCGGTCGTCAGCACGCCCATCGAGGCCAGTGCGCGGATTTCACCGCGCTTGAAGGCCGCGATGATGGCATCTCGCTCCTCCTTTGGCGTATCCCCGAAGATTGTGCTGCAGCTGATGCCTTGACGCCCGAACTCCTCGGCCACGTGACGCGCGTGCTCGACGCCCGAGCAAAAGGCCAGCCAGGATTTACGGTCTTTTCCATGGGTGATGATCTCGCTCACGGCTGCCCGCGTCGTCGCTTCGTGATCGACCGCGGCTGCCAGATCGCGCGCAATGAAATCCCCCGCACGGGCACCGACGTTCGAGACATCCAACCGGGTGGCAGGCTGCTTCGAGACCAATGGGCTGAGATAGCCAGCGTCGATCAGGTTGCGCACCGGTGCCTCATAGGCAATGTCGGTGAAGAGTGCGTCCTTGCCCTCATGCAGCATGCCGCTGCCCGTCCGGAACGGTGTGGCTGTGAGCCCGATCACCTTCAGCGCAGGATTGATCACCTGCAACGCGTCCAAAAAGCGCCTGTACATCGTGCTGGAATTGCCCGGGATCAGATGGGCCTCATCAATCAACACCAGATCAGTGTGGCCGATTTCATGGGCGCGGCGATGGATGGATTGGATGCTAGCAAACAAGACACGCGCTTGCGCCTCGCGCTTACCCAGGCCCGCCGAATAGATGCCCGCCGGTGCCTCAGGCCAAAGCCCAATCATCTCGGCATGGTTCTGCGCAATCAGCTCGCGCACATGGGTCACGATCAGGATGCGCTGATCCGGCCAAGCCTTCAGCACCCCCTCAATGAAGGACGCCATGACGAGCGACTTGCCGCCGGCCGTCGGGATCACAATGCAACAGTTGCCGGAATTTTCCTCGTAGTAATTGTAGATGGCAGCAACAGCAGCCTCTTGATAGGGTCTCAAAGTCAGCATTTTGGCTTCCTCCTAAGCGCGGCGTGCAAAGCCAGGTGCTCGCGGGCAGGCAGCACTTCCAGATTGTCCGGAGCGTTGTTCTGCCGGTTGTGATCTCGATGGTGTACGTGCTCATCCGGCCTCAGGGTCCGGCCGAGCTTTTCCTCGGCAACCACGCGATGTTCGTGGCGGCCGAAAAGCTTTCGATAGGTTGTCGGTTTCACGGACGGGAAGCGACGCAACTGGGCGGCGCGCATATGCTCCCGAACATCCGAGCTTGGCGCGACATAGCTTGGGTCGCCGTATCGGCGAATTCTCTGGGCGTGCTTGCCGCAGTATCCCTTAGCGCCTTTTTCAATCGTCGCTTCGCAATCTGGGAACCGGCAGGTCTTTGGAGGGCGACGCTTTTGTTTTTGCCGCATGGAAGACATCTCGCGTGCGAGGCATCCACAGGAACGAACACTCCCGGATTTCAAATTCCCAGTGGTGGCGCGGTGCTCGGCCCCACATTCGCACACACAAAGCCATGAGATTTCGCCCCTTCCGCTCCGAATGCCGCTATCTGCGATAATTGTGAGCCGACCAAATTTCTGACCAACACGAATACTTGCCGCTCTCATGGCGCAGCCTCCGTATTGCGGGCGTCATTTGACCAGGAGGCGCCATCGTTCATGCGGTAGGTGACAATGTCGTCCCCCGCATCGATGACCTCACCTGGCACGAGATCGGGGATGAAGAGATGTCTGCCGCAGGCGGCCCGCTGCTCAGCAGGCGACAGCATTCTGTCATGACGCGCGCAGTGCCATCCACCATCGACAGGCGTCGCATGCAGGCATGACCGACAGGTTACAGCGGCACCGCCACCCTCGTGGCAAGCCCCATGGTGATCACAGAACCGGCATTCGAACCAAGCCGGATCTTCGCTGATACGCGCAGGCGGGTGCTGGGCAAAGATAACCCGGCCAGCCTTTTCCAGAAGGCGTTCGGCCATGGCAGGATCGGCCTCAACCCGTTCGATATGCAGCGCGTCCGTGTTCTTGGAGACCGCCATGTAGAGCGCGCGGGTGATACCGGTCAGGTGCATGTAGATCTGCATCTGCGCGGCATGCTGCGGCTTGGACAGCACGACGCCCTTGGCGGTCAGCTCAGTGAAGCTCTTGACTCCATGGGTCTTGAACTCGAGCACATGCCAGGTTTTCGGGGCCTCGAGCAAACCGAGGGCGACGCCATCCAGCGAGCCGCCAAAATGACCGCCATGGGCCTCCACGCGGATTTGCCGTCCTGTTTCCGGATCCAGTTCCAAAACAGTGGCCCCTGTGGCGCGCAGGTTGCGCACCATACGGTCCTCTTCCAGCTGGCCTGTCTCAAACAGACGCAGCAGGCGGCCGGAAAAGCGTGACGGCGTCACCCAGCGGAAATCATACCAGAGCGCGCGTGCGCAAGATTTACCGATGATGGATGCGCCGAGATGGTCACGGAAACCATCGCCCTGGCGGGCCTCATAATCGGCGTAGATCGCCGTCAGCGTTGGCGTGGGTGGTGCGGGAAGATCAGCCATCACAAGCCCTCCCGTTCGCTACGGGCTTGGGCCTTGGCCAGAATGCTGCTCCAAGTGTCCGGGTCATGGCGCTCGCGCAGGACGCCGATCAGAGCATCTTTCAGCTTTTCGCGGCGACGGCGGCCGGTGCCTTTGGCAAGCAATTCTGCCCGTTCACGGCACAGGTGGCGCAGCGCGGTGCGCGCCCGGTGAAACCAGTCAGGGTCGATGGGCTTTTGCCCCCGTTGGCGCGCCAGATCAGCAGTCGCAATCTGCGTGCGGATCTTGGCAATATCGTCGTCGAGTTCGATCAACCGGCGCTGGTCATCAGGCAAGCCGGAGCTGATCACGGCCCGAGGGGCCGCGTTATGCAGGTCAGTCATGGGAATATCCTCAGATGAGTTTGGGCGCTGCCCCGTCAGTCAGGGATGCGGAGCAGCGCGATTGATCAGCCCTTCTTGTTCCAGGGCGCGGAGGCCATCTTGTGCGGTGCGGAAGCGGCCTGTGTCGGGGGCGGTGCTGAAGGGGTTGCAGCAGGCTTTGCGGTGGCAGGAGCGCCTCCACCTTCAGGCGGCAGATAGGCGATGGCGTTGCTCTCGCCGTAGCCGTTCTTCGGCGGCTTGATCTTCACCTGGATCGTCATCGGGATCAGGTGCAGCTCCTCGCTGTCACTCACATGCATCCGGCCCGTCGCATGGCAGATTGCCGACAGCGTCCGCTGTGCAATCTCGACTGTAGTGGGGTTCGGGTTCACGAGGTTCAGCTGATCAAAGATCTTCCGGCCCTTATGCTGGCCGTCCAAAATATCCAGCATCAACCAGAGAAACTGGCCCATACCGTTGCGGGTCACGCGCATTTCGCTCTCAACGATCTGAGCGCGGTATTTACCTGCGGGCAGCAGCTCATAGGGGGTTGTGGGTTCAACGCTGGTGGCGTCAAAGGACGTATCAAAACGTGCCATGGTCGTATCCTTTCAAGGCAATCATTGGGATTGGGGCATGGCTGCGAGGAACTCTGACCACGAAAGTGGCAGAGTGTCCGGCAGGCCGTAACGGTTCTTGGCGAGGAACGCGGGACGCTCTTCGGTGTGCATAACGCGCGCACCGGACCCGAGCGCCCGGGTCACCTTCTTGTTGAAGCCGACATCGGATTTGGCGACCGAGATTTGATAGTTGGCGAAAAGCACCACATCGGAATGCTCCTGCAGCAGCGCCGAGGCGCGGGTCTGCAGCTTGATCACATAGCGGTCGTAGGGCTCATGCTCCGGGCTGTCGAAACGCTTGATGTCGGTATGGGCGATCTGGATAACCACCATGCCCTTCCGGTCGCGCAGCGCGTTCAGCTTATCGAGATATTCACGCCAAATGGTCAGCGCCTCGGCATAGCCTTTGCCAAAGCCCGGGGTTTCGATCGACTGCCAACCATTGCGTTTGCACGCCTCAGCCCAGATCAGCGGCT
>NZ_CEZFMW010000128.1:0-9548 GCF_982993085.1 Thalassobacter sp.
AATTAGGCGTTAGATCAATATTCAGGCTGACCTCCGAATTGCCCGCACTATCGACTGTCACGTCCGTGTAAGCATTGTCCGAGATATACTTGCCCGCGCTTAGCGCCGTGTTGCCTTGCGCGGTGGTGGTCACGTCAAAATCATCAAGGCCAAGGCCCTCACGCAGGTTGCCGATGATCCCGACGCCCCCACGCCCTGCCAATGTCGCGACCGCACTGGCCAATTGCACCGCCTGAAAGGCCGACATCTCACTTAGGTTGCGGTCAAACAGCAGCTGCGCCAGCACTTCTTCCTCCGGGGCCTCTGGGTCCGAAACAAAGGACACCTCAGGCGCAGAGGCATCGCCCTCCACCACCACTTGCGCCGTCCCCGCTGACGTCCGCGTGCCCGCAACAAACCGCAAATAGGGTTCAAGCGTACCCTGCATCTGGATCAAGCCTTCCTCCAGCACATACCGCTTTTGCAGGATGTCCAACCGCCCTCGGATCAATTCAAACGCCCCGGCGGATACGGGGTTACGTGTGGTGCCGGTCACGCGCAGCGCACCGCCCAGTTCCGCATCCAACCCCCGGCCGCGCACAAACAGCCGCCCCGGCGCGGTAATCGACACATCCAGCCCAAGGCCAACGCCCCCGGCCTGCGCATCGCCTGCATCTTGGATCAACCCCGCCCGGCGGCGGGTGATCTGAACGGCTTCTGGCGCACCAAAATGCGTAATTTCAGGGATCTCAGCCAAACTGGAAATGCCTGTTGAAGGAACGATAATATTCGTCTCTCCCAATGTCAGATCGCCCGAAATTTGGGGCGCGGTAAGCGGCCCGTTCACCGTAGCCACTCCCGCAACAGAGGTTTCATACAACTGCGGATCAGCCACCGTGAAACGATTCAACTGCACAGTCAGGTCGACGGTCCGCGCCCCCAAAAGACCCACGCCACCTGCCACAGCAACCGAGCCACCCGCCCGATTGCGCGCAGCCACATCCACACGCGCCTGGCCCGATTGCAGGGCAATATCGGCCCTCACATCCTCTAGCACAAGGCGCAGACCCGGATCGCTGAGGCGCGCATCCCGAACGTCCACTTGCCCGGCCAGATTGCCCAACCCAAATCCCCCCCGGAGCCCAAGGTTAAACTGCGCCATCCCGCCCACTGCCCGCGGCGTGATAAAGGGCCGCGCAAGGGCCAACGGAAGACTGCCGATGATGGTCAAATCCGGCGTACCAGCCGCGCTCACACGGCCCTCAACCTGCGCCTGAACCCCCGCAAGGCCATCAGCCGACGCCGTAATATCCCACTCCGCATCTGGGCGCTGGACACGCGCATCGATGTTCAAAGGACCAGTCAACTCGGGCACAAGGGCGGCCACATTCGGCACCCGCGCGCTAAGTGTGATGTCAGTCGTGGGCCCGGTCACCGGACCTGCAATCATCAGGGTCGTGTCAAAGGGGCCGGAGGCTGTAGCATCCACCCGCCACACGCCCCCCGCCAAGCGCACCAAACCTGCGGAGCGGGCCGCGCCCATTACGCCGGGTGCCACCTTGGAAACATCACGCAGGGCAACCTCATAGCTCAACTCTGCGGCTTGCGACCCCAAGGTCCCAGACGCCTTGGCCGTGATTTCTGGGTTGTTTAGGCTGAACGCATCCAATCGCAGCCCTGCGGTGTCCCGCACAGCCGCAATCGCCAAATCCGTCTGCCCCACCAACAGCGCATCGGCCTGCGGCAGCCCAACCGAAAGGTCCCGCGTCATGGCCTCAACCGCTAGATCGAACGCACCGGACACTGGCATCACCGAGCCCGCCAAGCGGAGCTGTGCCGCACCGCCCAACGGCTGGCCCGCCAGCGCGGCAAACCGTGTCAAATCACCCGAGCTGAGCCGCAGGTCCAGATCAGCTTGCATGTTCGCGCCCAAATCATCCGCCCGTACAAAGCCCGCCAACCGCGAGGTCCCCGCAGTCAGGACCAAATCACGCAGCTCCAGCGGGGCATCGGACGCATAGCGAACGTCCGTACGCAGCATCACATCAGCCCCAAGCGCCTGCGCAAGTTCGGGATTTAACCCGGCAATACCAGCGGCCTGCGCGGCAACATCAGCCGCGAACGCGCCGACACCCTCCGCTGAGGCGGAAAGCGTACCATCAAGCGTCACGTTTACATCCGCAACCCGCACATCTGGCCGGTCCAACCCAGTCACCGCAAAACGGCCCGTGACGGCATCGCCCCTCGCTGCGTCGAACTGCACCGAAAGGTCAACGCGGCCCACGCGCGTGGGTGTTCCAGCCAGCGGTAACAGAACGTCACCGCCGGTCGCATCTGCAATTTTCCCGGTAATATCAATCGCCTCGGGCCACCCATTTGCGCCAATCGCAGCAGTGCCGCGCAGGTCCAGCCGCTGGGCCTTTACCGACAGATCCGACAGGTTAATCGCGCCATCGGGCATCTGAGTAGCGCTGAGTTCCAAGGCCACTGCATCCCCAAAAAATACCGCGTAATCAGGTGCAAACAGCGGCGCGAGATCGCCGCCAATATCAGCCGTAATCACACGCTCCGGGGCCTCCGCAGGCCCTTGCGTACGCAGACCGACCCGCCCGCTCAGCCGCGATTGCCCATCCGTAGCTAGCGTCAGATCAGCGGTAAAATCGCTCAGCGGGCCTGCCCCCTCAACGCCCAAGGCAACCGAAGGCGCACCCGGCAGCCCTGTCAACGTGGGCACCAAACCGCCCGCTGCTTCTTCCGCCCGTAGGCTCAAAACAAGGGCTGTGCCATCCGCGTCTAAACTGCCCTCCACCGCAAAGCGGCCCGCGATGTCATCGATCCGCGCAGCCTCGAACCGCACCGCACCTGCACCACCCGCCAAGCTGGCCGCACCCTCAAGCCGCAGAGCAATCGGTTGGCCAAGAACCTCTTGGCCCAAAGTGATTTCTTCAATTTCCAACATGCCAATCTCAATGGAAACAGGCAGGTCCGGCAGGCGAAACGGCGTGGCCTCGGGGCTTGGCATCTCGGGGTCCGATTGCGGCGGGCGCGCGACATTTAGACTGGCTGCCGTCAACGTGTTGACCTCAACCCGTCCACGCAAAAGCGCGCTACGCGCCCAATCCAGCGTCACATCCGTTAGGGTCAACCACACACCCGCCTCATCGGCGATGGTCATTTGCTCTATCCGTGCGGTCGAGCTGAGCGCGCCCTCAAACCCAGTGATCCGAACCTCGCGGCCCGCGCCGCTCAGGGCGTTTTGCAACAGGCCCGCCAAGTACCCTGGGCCGTCCTCGTCTTGCTGCGCGAACGCGGGCAAGCCAAGGCCCCAGACCACAACACATGCCAACAAAAACCGCATCAAAATGCCTGCCCTATACCGATGTAAAATTGCAGGCCCGTTTCATCATCAGGCCCCGTAACCGGCAGCGCCAGATCAACACGGATGAGCCCGATCCCCGTGGCGTATCGCAGGCCCAAACCCGCCCCGCTGTGCCATTCGCCGTCACTGCCATTCGGGAAACTTTCGCGTCCGATGTAGCCCGCGTCGGCAAAACCCACGATGCCGATCGTCTCAGTCCAGCGGACCCGCGCCTCTGTCGAGAGGCCCAGAAAACTGCGCCCCCCCGCCGACTGCCCACCGCCCAAATCCACCGCAAGAGATTGATAGCTATGCCCGCGCACGGTGCCGCCCCCGCCCGAGAAAAACAAAAGCCCGCTAGGCGCGCGGTCCAGGGACGCCCCCATCAACGCGCCGATCTGTGCCCGGGCGGCAAAGGTGACGGGCCGGACCAGATCGCGGGTCAGATAACCACGGACATCGCCGGTCACATGCAGACCCCCATCGACGGACCCAACACCCCTGAACGGCATAACGCTGGCCCCCACATAGACGCCGCGCAACGGATCACGCGCATCATCACGGTAATCGGCAGTACCCTCCAGCGGCAGGGACAGAATGACGTAGTCCCGCGTGCCAAAGGCATCCGTGGTTTCAGCCGCCTCAAGGCCGATGGCCACTGAAACTTCCACCTCCTCCGAGACATAGCGCGTGTAGCCGATGCCAAAGGTCAGAACGTCTTGGGTAAAAGCTTCCTCGTCTTCGCGGGCAATTTCAGCCTCAATGAACAGGTCCGTGTCGGCGTTGCGCGTCGCGGGGCGGGTATAGCGGCCGGCCACGCTGTAATCGGTGCCGCCGCGGGTGCCGCCTATCCCCGCGATCTCGGCATCAAATCGCAGCCGATCCGCCGCCCCCGTGAAATTGCGATGCAACCAATAGCCCGACAGCGTGACCCCATCCAGCGAAGCAATCTCTCCGCCCGCACCGAACCGCCGGGGCGGCTGATCCACAAGGGCTGCGCTAAAATCGAGGGTGCCGTCGGGGTTGGCCGCCTCTGCCTCGCGCAGGACCACGCTGGAAAACGCGCCGGTGCGCCGCAATCGGGTGCTGGCGCGCCGCACGTCATCGGGTGAAAAAACCGCCCCGAGGGGCAGACCCGCTATCGCAAGAATACGCTCGGTGCGGACAGCGGAGGGTGCCTCAACCCCCAGCGCGCCAAAGCGCAGCTGCGGGCCGGGGGCCAGCGTGATGTCCGCGTCCAACCGCCCCGCGCCGTGTACCGCTCGCAAAGATTGCCCGCCAACCGCGGCCTTTGCGTGCCCCAAGGCGCGCCATCCATCAACGCCCGCGCCCGCGGCCTCCCGCAGGACGGTAACGCGCGCGATTTCACCGCTGGCAAAGGCGGGTGGCATCTCTGTGCCATCGGCCAAGGGGGCGATGCGTGTGGCCCCAAATCGAAATTGCGGACCGGGGGCTATGGTAATTACCACCGCCTGCACGCGGCTGGGCGGCCGGACCGGATCAATCGCGCCTGCCTCTCGGCCGTCCAACGCGATGCGCACCACAGACCCGTAATACCCTTCTGCGTACAAAGCCGCGACCAAGCGGCCATAGTCGGCCTGAGCAGCCGCCAAAATATCAGCGGACGTCGCGGCGGCATCCAGAGTGGCTGTCAATGACGCTGAGCGCAAACTGTCCGCTTGGTCCTGCGATAACGCCTCGTCCGACGCCCCCCGAACAATGACCTCAACCGCGCCCGCAGCCAACGGCATCCACAGCGCGGTGATACCCGCGACGCATAGCCTCAAGAACGTTCTTGGCACCTGTTTGACCCACCTTCGCGTCTGTCGCGTGTTATCCCACATCTACCACGTAGGTCCGTGCCATGCACCCGTCATAGCCTTTGCGGGGGCAGGAAAACCCGACCTGCCGAACACTATTACGTTACGTAAACTTCTGGCATACTGCCGGGGTTGTTTGGTTTCCCAGTTTTGGTCCGTTCCCATGCCCTCTACGCGCTATATGCTTTTGAAAACACTCATCATGGCGATAGAGGCGATCCCGCCCTTGCGTGATTTTGCCAACACATGGGCGATCAACCGGGTGGTCAAACGGGCGCGCAGCCGGCCACATCCGCTCAGCACTTTGCACGATTACACGTCGTGGGATGGCCTGACCGATAAACGCTGGAGCGGGCGACACCTGCCCCCACGTCCGCGCCCCAATCCCCCCGAACCCGCCGCACTCAGCGTGCTATTTGCGCGCAAAGAAGGCGCGCAGCGGCTATGTCCGAAATCCACCTGCCTCTTTCCCGCATTCGCGCAATACCTGACCGACGGGTTCATCCGCACCGAAAGCGAAGGCTTTGTCCGTGATGCCTGCGACGACGTTGCCAGCGGCGATCCGAACGATCAAACGCGGCTCAAGCGCAACTCCTCCAACCATGAAATTGACCTGTGCCCTCTGTACGGGCGGACCCGCGCACAGACCCGCGCGCTGCGGCTAAACTCTGACGTCACTGGCGAAAAGGGGCGACTAAAAAGCCAGCGCATCAATGATGAGGAATACGCGCCCTATTACCACGCAAATGGCGCAGTGGACCCCCAGTTCGCCGTGTTGGACCCGCCTCTGGGTCAAAGCAACCTTGGCCCGGACCGGTTGTCTAGACTGTTTGCCTTTGGCGGAGACCGCTCCAACTCCGTGCCGCAGGTCGCCATCATGAACACCGTTTTTCTGCGCGAACACAACCGCTTGGCCAGCTTGATAGAGACCGCGCACCCCGGTTGGGACGATGAGCGCGTCTTTCAAACGACGCGCAACACGGTGATCGTAGTGTTCATCAAGATCGTGGTTGAGGATTACATCAACCACATCTCACCGCTACCATTTACCATCCGCGCGGACCCTTCGGTCGCGCGGGATGCACCGTGGAACAAACCCAACTGGATTACCACGGAATTCAGCCTGCTGTACCGATGGCACGCGCTGATCCCGGATCACATCGCATGGAACGGCACGGCTATCCCGGTGGGTAAAACTTTCATGGATAACAAGCTGCTGACAGATCAGGGCCTACTGGCAAGCTTTGCTCAGATGAGTGCACAGCAGGCTGCGGAACTGGGGCCGCGCAACACGGCTTCACCGCTTTTGCAAATCGAGATCGACTCGATCAAACAAGACCGCCTCTGCGCCCTCGCCAGCTATTCAGACTATTGTGATTATCTCGGGATCAAGCGCCCCTATTCGATGGACGCGATCTCATCGGACGCGGAGGTCGCGGCCCTTTTGCGCAGCTTTTACGACCACCCCCGCGATGTGGATTTTCACGTCGGCCTGTTTTGCGAAGACCGCGTGCCAAACAGCCCTTTGCCGGGCCTGATCTTGTCATTCGTCGCACTCGACGCGTTCAGTCAGGCCCTGACCAACCCGCTTTTGTCGCGGGAGGTGTTCAAACCCGCCACTTTCTCGGATATCGGATGGCACACGATCCGTGCCACCAGCGGTATCCGTGACGTGGTCGATCGTAATGTTGCAGGCGGCGCGGGGAACACATTCATTGGCTTCACCCGCGCCAATTGGCAAACGGAATAGGCGCTACGACCCTTCGCGCTCAGCCCAACCCGCAAAGATTCTCTCGAGGAAAACCACCGCGTAATAGAGCACGATCCCCAACACCGCGAGCGCGATCAGCACCGCAAACATCAAGGGATAATCGCCATTGGTTTCCCCCGATTTAAACAACGCCCCAAGGCCTCTTCCGTGGGGGCTGACGATCTCGACCAAGTTGGTCCCGATGAACGCAAGCGTCACGGACACCTTCAGTGCACCAAAGAATTCCGGCAGGGTCTTGGGCAGCGCGATCTTGGTAAAGATCGTGTATTTCGACGCGCCCAGCGATCGCAGGATATCTCGGTATTCCGGCTCTAGCGTGGACAGGCCAATGCCCACCGACACCGCAATCGGAAAGAACGAAATCATGAACGCCATCAACACCGTGTTGAAATCGTGCTGACCAATAAAGATCAAAGAGATCACTGGCACCAAGGTCGCCTTTGGGATGGCATTAAAACCCACCAACAGCGGGTACAGCGCGTCGCGCATCAGGCGCGAAAAGCCGATGATCATACCGATCAAGGTGCCCACGACCACCGCCAGCAGCAGCCCCACAACCGTGCGCCACAGCGTTTGCCAGCCCATTGTCAGGAACAATTCCCAATAGCGGCTATAGGCCGGTGGCAGGTCCGAGGGCGACGCCATTTTAAAGTTGGGCCACCCATTGACCCACACGAGCCATTCCCAAAACCCTAGAAAGATCAGGATGGCGATGATTGGAACTGTGATTTGCCGGACCATCAGTGAACCTCCTCATCGCGGCCTTGCGCGATCTTGATCTGCTGGCGCAAAACGCTCAGCATATCAGCCACTGGTTTTTCATACAGCACGTCAAGCGTGCGGTCGGCGGGCAGGTCTACATTCATCACATATTGCGTCCGCGCAGGGCGCCCCGACAACACGATGACCTGATCGCCCAAAAAAACGCTTTCGCGTAGATCATGGGTGATAAGCACGGCGGTAAATGGTTCTGCGGCGCGCAGCTCACGCATGGTTTGCCACAGGTCCTCACGGGTGAACGCGTCCAGCGCACCAAATGGTTCGTCCATGATCAGGACTTCGGGTTTGTGCACGATCGACCGGCACAGCGAAGCACGCTGACGCATACCACCCGACAACTCCGAGGGGCGTTTATTTTCAAACCCCTTCAGGCCGACCATTTCCAGCAATTCCATCGCACGTTCAACGCGCTTGGCGCGTGACATCGAGGGGGCCACAATTTCCAGCGGCAGAATGACGTTCTCTAGGATCGTCCGCCATTCCAGCAGCACAGGGTTCTGGAACGCCATGCCAACGGTTTTGCGCGGGCCACGCACACGTTCGCCGTGCAGCCAAACCTCGCCCTCATCAGGCTTCATCAAGCCCGCGACCAAACGCGTAAGTGTTGACTTACCACAGCCAGACGGCCCAACAACCGCGCAAAAGGTGCCCTCAGGCACCGCAACTTCCAGCCCGTCCAGCACGGGCAACGGCCCAGCCTTGGTGCTATAGGCGTGCTTTACGCCCTTGATCTCAATTAGATTTTCGATTGCCCTGCCCCCGGTAGATAGCAAAAAGAGCCGCACGACCAGCGCGCGGCTCTTGGAGTCTTATTGTAGCGCTAGGCTGCCATCAGCGGGCAGGAAGCTCGCGTCAAAGTAGAGGCTCGCGTCCGGTGCGGCCTGAAACTCATAGACCTGCTTGGTCTGTTCAATCGCGCTGGTCATGCGGGCCGCATCGACCGTACCCATGCCGTTTGCCTTCACAAAATCGGTCAGCACGTTGGCATCAATCGCCATCTGAAGCCGTTCCGTTTCCAGCGCAGGATCCGCAGCAGGGTTACGCTTGATCAGGGCCTCAACGGCGGCATCAGGCGTCGCAATCGCGTCTTTCCAACCCTTTGCAACAGCGCGCAAAAAGCCGGTCACGATTTCGGGGTTTTCGGCTGCGAACTCAGTGTTAACGATGATCGCGTTGCCATAAAGGTCTACGCCGTAGTCCGCCATCAGCAGAACCGAAATGTCATCCGCAGGTACACCCAAACGCTTGAGGTTCAGCGTGGACGAGAACGAAAAGCCCGTGATCGCGGCCACATTGCCCTCAGCCAGCATTGGCTCACGCGTGGGGAAGCCGACAGGCTCAACCGTGATTTTGTCCGCATCAATGCCGGTTTCAGCGGCAAAGATCGGGAACTGTGCCCATGCGCCATCGGGGGGCGGTGCGCCCAGCACTTTGTCCATCAGGTCAGCAGGCGCCGAAACACCCAGCGACTTGCGGCCAACAACGGCGAAGGGGGGCTTATCGTACACCATCATCACGGCCGTCACGGGCGCGCCGGGGTTTTGGTCAAGGAACCGCATCAAAGAGTTGATATCGGCAAAGCCCACCGGAAACGCGCCGGTCGCGACCTTTGGGATTGCATCAAGCGAGCCACGCCCCTCGGCGATGGTCACGTTCAGGCCCTCGGCTTCAAAATACCCCGCATCAAGCGCATGAAAATAAGGGGCAGCGGGGCCCTCAAATTTCCAGTCCAGCGCAAAGGGCACGTCGGTCTGAGCGATAACCGGCGCCGCAATCAGCGACGCAGCAGCGGCCAAAACGGTCTTGTGAAATGTCATGGATTTGTCCTTCCCTGTGGAAC
>NZ_CEZFMW010000129.1:0-9359 GCF_982993085.1 Thalassobacter sp.
GCGTTGCTGCGGCTTGGCGTTTCTCTTAGGGTCCGCTCGGGTGATGTGCAACACGAGGACGGGCTGCGGTGGAATATGCCGCGCCTGTGACAGGCTTTGATGGCGAAAACGGATGGCAAAGCGCGCACATTGGACGATTTTACGGGCGATTGGGCGCTGGAGCGTGTGATTGCGCAGGATGGTCTGCCGCCAGGACAGTTCACTGGCACGGCAACTTGGGCACCGCATGCCGAGGGTTTGGCCTATGTTGAGGAAGGTACCCTGACGATCAGCGGTCAAACCCCAATGGCCGCGACCCGGCGGTATCTGTGGAAGCCAGACCTCAGTGTTTGGTTCGACGATGGACGCTATTTTCACACGGTGCCCGCACGGGGCGGCGATACGGATCATTGGTGTGACCCGGATGATTACAGTGTCCACTACGATTTCGCGGATTGGCCCGCATTTACCGTGACGTGGCGCGTTCAGGGCCCGCGCAAATCCTATAGAATGACAAGTCGCTATAGCCGGATTTGAGAAGGGGGCGAATGGGTCTGTTCACCGCTCAGGACGGGCGGCAGAAAGACCATGGTCAGGCCACCCTCAATCCTGCGGACCTCAGTACATGGGTTTTGCGCGTCTCGGCGCGGTGGCGCAGGTGATTTGATCTGCGCGGTTCTAAGCCGGGCCGCGACGTCGGCGGCGATACGCGGGGAAAGGATCAAACGTTCAAGGGTGTGCATTCTGTGCCCTCCATTCGTGGGCATAGAGTACCGTTCCCGGAAGGTAAGCACTTTGATCTGGCGCAAATTGTGAGCACAACATGGGGCGCCACAGCAGCCAGCTATTTCGTTGAATTATGCGTCCTGGGGTGTTGGAGCGGCTTCATTTTCGGCTACACGCAGGACAGTTTTTACTTTAGCGCCTGCCTCTAACGTTTTGTGAACAGGGCATTTGTCTGCAATCTCAACAAGGCGTTCGTGCTGATCGTCCGACAGATCACCGGCCAGCGTGATCACCCGTGTGAACCGATCAATCCGCTCATTCGGGGTGCCTGCATCCTGCGCGTGCATCCGGTCATGGGTGACGTCTACGCTGATATGGCTCAGTGGCCAGCCTTTGCGTCGGGCGTACATTCGCACCGTCATCGACGTACAGGCCCCCAATCCAGCGGCAAGGAATTGGTACGGTGACATGCCCTTGTTTGTGCCGCCGTAGGCCACGGGTTCATCGGCCAGCGCGTGATGGGTGTTGCCTGATGTGACGTCTTGCAAAAAGCCGTCCGCATCCGCCTCAGACACGCGGGTCACGCCTTCGGGGGCGCCGATGGGCGGGGCTGGCGCACGCAGATCCAGATACCGGCCGGCCCATGCGGCGATCACGTCGGCCACATACTCGGCGTCCGCCGGGCGGGTGATCAGATGGTCGGCATTATCGAGGGTGACAAAGCTTTTGGGGTGCTTTGCGGCGGCAAAAATCGCTGTGGCGTTTTCGATACCCACGGTTTCGTCGCGCGGCGCGTGCAGGACCAAAAGCGCGCGGTTCAACGCGCTTATCGCGGGGGTGAGGGCCGCCTCGCTCACGTCCTCAACGAACGCTTGGCCGATCATAACCGGGCGACCGCCCAGCATGACCGAGGCTTTGCCGTCCGCTTTGATCCGGGGCAAAGCGTCGGCAAAGTTGTGGGTGACATGCCCAGGGTCAGAGGGGGCGCCGATGGTCACCACGGCCTTGACCGATGCGATTGCCCCTGCCGCACGCAAAACCGCAGCCCCCCCAAGGGAATGGCCGATCAACATGCTGGGCGCGAACCCTTCGGATTTGAGGTGTGCGGCGGCGGCAACAATATCATCCACGTTGGAAGTGAACGATGTGTTGGCGAATTCTCCTTCCGAATGACCAAGCCCAGTGAAATCAAATCGCAACACGGCGATCCCCATGGCGGCCAACCGCCCCGAAATCCGGCGCGCGGCGGGAATATCCTTGGAACAGGTAAAGCAATGCGCAAACAACGCCGTCGCGAGGTGCGGCCCCTCGGGCATATCCAGACGTGCGGCAAGTTGCGCGCCATCATGTCCGGTGAATGTCAACTTGCGGCTTGGCATGGAACAGGTCCGATCATTAGTGTTGAGACTGACAATGGGCGCGCGGGCAGGCGGGCTCAAGCGTAGGCGGGCCGCGATCACGCAGCCGTGACTTGAGGCGAGGTTTCGACCCATGTTCCGTGACATATGCTACAGAATGGCGTGGTTTTTCATCGTCGTGTGGGGAGGGACGTGGCTGGGGGCGGTGCATGATGCGGGCGACTCGCTGGCGACATTCCGCCCTATTTGGCTGGTCGCGGCCCTGATATGCGCCGGTTTTGCATGGCCGATCCGGCGGCGCGCTGCGGCGATCGTGGCGATGTTGGGCGCGGTTGGCATGGCGGTTACGGCTGTGACGTGGGGGGCGGGCCTGCCCGGGCTTCAGGTTCAGGCGCAAGGGACCCCAAGTTTTCGGCTGTATCAAAACAATCTGTTTTTCGCGCAGCGTGATCATAGCCTGACCCTGGCCAATATCGCGGCCCTTTCGCCCGATGTGATCACCTTTCAGGAGGTGTCGCAAAACAAACGGTCCTTGTTGGAAGAATTGCGCGCCGACTACCCGCATCAGGCATTTTGTCGATACGGCGCGGTGGGGGCGGTGATGGTGTTGAGCCGGTTGCCCGCCACAGATGAAAAGCCCCTTTGTTTGTATCCCATGGGGTTGGTCGCGTTGCAGGTCGAAACGCCGGGCGGCCCGGTTTGGGTCGTCTCGGTCCATGCCAAGTGGCCCTATCCGTTCAACGATCCCGCACAGGTGGATTACATGGAAACCGCTTTGGCCAAGCTGGATGGTGATATCGTCATGGCGGGTGATTTCAACATGGTGGCGGGCACGCACCGTCTGCGCCGTTTGTCGCGCGCGGCGGGTGTGACGCGGATGGGGCCGTGGGTGCCGACCTTCCGTCTGCCCAGTGGGCCTGAGTGGTGGCGGTATCCGATCCAGATTGACCACGTGTTCGCCACAATGAATGCAGAGGTCCGTCGCGCGCCTGCCTCCGGCTCGGACCATGTCCCGCTGGTGGCTGATCTTTGGTAAAGCGGCGGTCACTCGCGCGCATCCGCGTAGGAAAACGTGCCCTGAACCTGTGATTTTGTCCGAATAAACGCGCCAACCCCGTGATCCGCGTCCAGATAAGTGATGCGCCGCACAATGCGCGTGACGTGACGACCCGGCAATTGCCTACCAACGAAAAAGCCCGCGCGAATACGTACGGCCTTGATCTGACCTGCGGCCTGGGACGCGATTAAACAAACCCACCGGCCCGAGGGTTCAAGCAGTTCGGCCACACGCTCCCCCTCGCGGAGCAGTTGGCCCGGCGCCACGCAAACCGTGCGCACGGTCATCGGATAGCTGCCCTTTTGCGCGGATTGCACCGAGATTACTGGATCATGGGGATGAAAACTCAAACGGCCTGCCTATCCATCGACGACCGTGCACGGCACGGGGGACGACAGATTAGCAGGCCTGCGTTAACAATCCCCTTCCGGCGGGGTTAGTGACCCATCAGCCGTGGATCGAAGGGGTATTTGGTCAGGTTTTCATAGCCGTCTTCGGTAATAAGAACCTGATCCTCTAGCTTGATCGAGAAATCCCCACCCTTGGGCGAAATCAATGCCTCGACACACAGAACCATCCCGGCCTCTAGGTGGCCGTCAAACGCGCCCTCGACGTGGTGTTCGGGATAGCGGATCAGGGGCCATTCATCGCACAGGCCTACGCCGTGCATCAGACAGCCGTATTTTAGCTCTTGGTATTCTGGCTTCAGCTTGTGGGCGTTGAAGGTGAGATCGCGCAGGGGCACGCCGGGTTTGAGCATCTCCATGTTGGTTTGGATGTGCTCAACCCCGTGGCGCATGGCCTCAATCATGTCGGGGCGGGGGGCGGCATCGCCCACCCACCACGTGCGCGAAATATCGACACAAATCCCGTAGGAGCCGACAAGATCGGTGTCAAAGGCCACGATTTCGTTGTTCTGAATGATGCGCGGGCCGCATTCTTGGAACCAAGGGTTGGTGCGCGGCCCAGAGGACAGCAGCCGCGTTTCGATCCATTCACCGCCGCGTTTGATGTTTTCTGCGTGCAGTACGGCCCAGACTTCGTCTTCGCTTAGGCCCGGCGCACAGGCCTTTTCCATCTCATAGCAGGCCGTCTCGCAGGCATGCGAAGCACAGCGCATGGCCAAAATCTCATCCGGGCCTTTGATTGAGCGAGCTTTTTCGGTCAGCTCTTCGCCGTCCGTGACCTCAAACCCCTGCGCCTCAAGCGCGCGAAGCCCGTGTATCATGGGCTTGTCCGCCGCGAGCCGCATGTTGCCGCCGCCGTGGGCCTCAATCAGGGCGCGGACTTCGTTGCTAAAAGCATCAGCGGCGATGTCGATTTTGTCGCCACGCCCAAAATAGAATAGATCCGCGCCCGAGCGTTGCTCTTGGACCAAGGGGTTGAAAGCGCTTAGGAATTTGGCATTTTTATAGTCCCAGATGACCATGTAACCATCCGCACAGACAAGCACCGCGCGAAATGGGTTGTGCGTGTTCCAAAGCTGCATGTTCGTGCTGTCGGTGGCGTAGCGGATGTTGAGCGGGTCGAACATCAACACACCGCCCAAATCCCGCGCGACAACCGCATCCACAAGCCGGCGGTGCCGGTAGGCGCGCATGGCGGCCAAATCGGGCAAGATCAGGCCCGCAGCGTCCCATTCATCGTAGGCCAATTTGGTGGGCCCGATTTCCATCCGGTCATTGTCGTTGGGCGTCCCGTCCAAAAGGTGCGTGCCCTTGCTTGGATCAATCTTGCGGGTGGTGCGATAATGTTGGTTCATGGGGGCCTCCTTATTCATGAGTGTGCCGTGCATTTCGGCACCTTCTGCGGCATAAGCGACACGATTCACCGGCCAAGAGGGCGCAAATGGACATTTTGCAAGAAAAACTGCCCTTTACACCGTGGTCTGATCCGGCGCTTGCGCGGATGCCGGGGATGCGCCCGGTAGAGGGAGATTGGCTGATTGTGGATGAGGCTTATGCCGCACAAATGGCCCACAAAGCGCGTTTGATTGAGAGGCACAGATCGCAGGTTTTGGCCCTTGATCCCGCCGCTGAACCCGCCGCGCACGAGGCATTGGAGGTGGTGCTAGGTGCTTTGCCCGGGGGGTTTGAGCGGCAGGGTGATGCGGTGCGCTGTCCTGACGGCCGTGTGGTTATCCCTGCGCGAGATCACCCGTTGGAGACCTTGGGTGCGTTGATCCAAGAGGACGTTGTATTGCTGCAAAAGCGCGACGGCGCGTTCGTTTTGACGGGGGCAGTGTTGTGTTTTCCCGCGGCGTGGACCCTGGCCGAGAAATTTATGCAGCCCTTGGATGCGATCCACCGCCCCGTGCCCAGCTATGCCCCCGTGGCGGTAAGGGTGGAGCGCATGTTTGATCGGGTGCGCGCGGGGCAACCACTGTGGCGGGCAAATGCATTGATGTATCATGACGCAGAACTGCATCAGCCCCATTCTGAGACGGCGCCACGGATACCGCCCAAGGGAACGCCGCGCTATTTGCGGGCAGAGCGTCAGACGATTTTGCGTTTGCCTCGGACGGATGCGCTAGCGTTTCTGGTGCACACTTATGTCGTGCCTTTTGATCGGTTAACCCCCGCGCAGCAGGCGAGTTGCCCGTTTCATCAGGCGTGAGGTTTTGCGCCGCCTGACGGCGACGCCAAAGCGAGAGATCCTCTCTCGCGCTCTGGGGAGTATTTAGGGAACAAAGGAGGCAGGCGGTGCGGCCTAGGGGGCGGCGAAGTGTTTGGACAGCTTGAGGCCTTGGCCCTGATAGTTGCTTTTCATATCTGCGCCGTAGAGGACATTGGGAACCTCGGTCATGCCTTCGTAGACTAAACGGCCGACCACTTGGCCGTGTTCGAGCACGAAGGGGGCTTCGTGGCAGCGGACTTCAAGGACGCCGCGGGCCGGGACGCCGTGACCAAAGCCGGGATCAAAGAAGCCCGCGTAGTGGACCCTGAATTCGCCGACCATTGCCAGATAAGGTGCCATTTCGGCGGCGTATTGGGGCGGGATTGTCACGGCTTCGCGGCTCACGAGGATGTAGAATGCACCGGGGTCTAGGATGATGCGGCCATCGGATGTGCGGACTTCTTCCCAGTAATCGCGGGGCGTGTAATGGCCGATGTTATCAAGGTCGATCACGCCGGTGTGCGGCTTGGCGCGGTAGCCGACGAGGTCACCTGTGCTGGGTTTGAGATCGACGGAGAAGCCCAAGCCTTCGGAGATCAGTGGGGTGCCATCCACAAGCGGGGTTTGATCGTGCAGTGCAGCCATCGCGCTGTCCGACAGGACGGCTTCGCCTTGGCGGAAGCGGATTTGGTTCAGGCGCATGCCGGGCCGGACCAGAACACTGAACGAACGGGGGCAGATTTCGGCGTAAAGGGGACCTGTGTAGCCTTCGGGGATGCGGTCGAACTCGGTGCCGCCATCGGTGATCACGCGGGTCAGCAGATCGAGCCGCCCGGTGGAGGATTTTGCGTTCGCTACAGCGGTGATTCCGACGGGTAGGGCGAGGCTTTCCATCAGGGGTACAAGATAAACGCAGCCCTTTTCGAGAACCGCGCCGCCGTCGAGTGACATGCGGTGCATTTCAAAGTCCGCGAGGCGATCCGCGACCGGCGTGCCAGCGCCCGCAAGAAACGAGGCCCGGACGCGGTAGGCTACCGTGCCAAGGCGCAGATCGAGCGAGGCTGGCTGTACCTGACCGTCCACCAGTGGTGCGGTCACGGTGATTTCACCGCGGTCCAACATCGCCTCTAGGGCCTGAGAAGGGAGAACCCCGTGTGTCATTTTCTTACCCCTATGAACAGCAAAAGCCGCAGTGCCAAATGGCCTGCGGCTTTGCAGTCGGTGGTCGGGCTAGCAGGACTCGAACCTGCGACCTTCCGTCCCCCAGACGGACGCGCTACCAGGCTGCGCCATAGCCCGACTATGCCGCCCGTATAAGGTATTTTTTCGGGGCTGCAAGCGGCAATTGTCCCGAATGTGGGACCTTTTTGCGTCGCGTTTACCTGTGCAAAAGCCAGCGTCACGTCAGGATTTCAGCTCGGTACTGATCCGGTCGCTCAGAAGCTTGATCCTACGAGCCACAAGGTCAAGCTTGGCGCGGTTTTGGATGCTGAGTGCAGTGTTTGTGCCCCGTTTTGCCGCAACTTTGGCTGTCAATGCGCGGGCCATGGCGTGTTCGGTGATTTCAGGCGCTGGCGGCTCTAGCGGTAGTTCGGGGGCAATTTGTGTGTCCACGATTTGATGCGCGCTATCGAGGATGAGGGGCTCTTGTTCGGGCTCAGGCGCCTCCTCAACGGGTGCGGCATTCTTCTGTAATGCATTGGCAAAGCTGAGAACTTCGGCCTCTTGCGGTTCTGGCTCAACATGCACCATGGGGGCCTCTGAGGGGGCCTCAGGGGTGTCTTGGGACAGAGCATCGAGATCATAGAGACCGCCGCGACCCGTGCCGCCTGCATTTGCATCGTCTTTGATAACGCGCCGGTTGGCGCCCCGACGTGCCGTCCGCGAGGAGGAGGATTTGGTCTGAGGATCTGCAAAGGTAGGCTCCGGTGAGAGAGCCTCAATCGGAGCGGTTCCATCCTCGGCGATCATCTTTTGAACGCCGCGAATGGTCATGCCCTGATCGTGCAAAAGCACACGAATACCGCCCAAAAGGCGCATATCATCGGGGCGGTAATATCGACGCCCGCCGGGCCCCTTTACGGGGCTGACGACGTCAAATTTGCTTTCCCAAAACCGCAAAACATGGGTCGGAACCCCCAACCAATCCGCAACTTCGCGGATGGTGCGAAAGGCATCAGCGCTTTTGCTCATAACTCCCCCTCAACTGTTTGATGGACGCAGCAGTTTGGGCCGCTCCGCGTGAACAGTTTGTTAGGCTTTGTTACCAGTCGCGACGCGATCTTTCATCAAGTGCGATGGGCGGAAGGTCAGCACGCGGCGGGGCGGGATGGGGGCTTCTTCACCCGTCTTGGGGTTGCGACCCACGCGGGCGGATTTCTCACGAACGGAGAATGTCCCGAAAGAGCTGATCTTGACCTGCTCCCCTTGGACCAGCGCATCGGACATGTGCAGCAGAACCTGCTCCACCAATTGTGCGCTTTCGTTGCGCGACAGACCGACCTCGCGGAAAACCGCTTCGCTCAGATCCATACGTGTCAGTGTTTTTGAAGTCATATCCGGGCCCCTCGCCATATTTTCCCCACATTGGGGCACGGCGGTTTTCGAGTCAATAACAAGCACTTGGCCGATGTTCTTCGCGCATCAAATGAGCGGTTACCAGCGTAGTACGACTGCGCCCCATGCCAAGCCGCCGCCAATCGCCTCGGTGACGACCAAATCGCCCTCCCGAACCTGACCGCGTTGCTTGCCCACAGACATCGCCAGCGGAATGGAGGCGGCGGACGTGTTGCCATGATCTTGGACGGTGATCACAACTTTGCTCTCATCAATGCCCAGCTTATCGGCGGTGCGCTTGATGATGCGCAGGTTCGCCTGATGGGGGATGACACAGTCAATATCATCAGTTGTCAGACCGGCCTTGGCGACCACGTCAACGGTACAAGTGGCAAGCTTTTCAACAGCATGGCGAAAGACTTCCTTGCCTTCCATGATCAGGTGGCCGGTGCTTTGGGTGGCGGATGGTCCCCCCGAAACGTACAGAATTTCGCGGAAACGACCGTCCGAATTTAGGTCAGTGGCAAGGATGCCGCGGTCATCTGACGTGCCTTCACCTTCGGCCTTTTCCAAGATCAAGGCACCTGCGCCGTCACCGAACAGAACGCTTGTTGTGCGGTCTTCCCAGTTCATAATCCGGGAAAATGTTTCTGCGCCAATAACCAAAACACGCTCGGCTTGGCCCGACAGAATCAATCCATTCGCATTGGTCAGCGCGTAAACGAAGCCAGCACACACCGCTTGGATATCGAAAGCAAAGCCGCGCTCCATTCCTAGGGCGCCTTGCACCATGGTCGCCACGGATGGGAACGTGAAATCGGGGGTCGAGGTCGCGACAACGATTGCGTCGATCTGGGAGGCATCCATGCCAGCGTCCGCGAGGGCTGCTTGTGCGGCACGGGTCGCGAGGTCGGATGTGGTTTGCCCCTCGGCCGCGAAATGGCGCCGCTCAATCCCCGAACGGGATCGTATCCACGCATCAGACGTTTCGACCCAAGTCTCGAACTCGGCATTCTCCACAACGCGGTCGGGCAGATAGTGGCCCACACCACGCACAACGGATCGGA
>NZ_CEZFMW010000130.1:0-9260 GCF_982993085.1 Thalassobacter sp.
CCGTAGCCCACCATATCTCGGGGATATCTGCGCATCGCTCGCTCCTGTGGATGTGATGCGCGCAGCTTAGGACCTTCGCGGGTGGCGGGGAATGCCCCTTTGGATGGTCTGAAAAGGTTGCGGCTAGCGCCGCTCGCGGTCCGGGTCCGCGTCATCATCGCCAAACTTGATCATGGCGGTCAAAATCCGTGCGGCCATGGACCCCGGCGCCACGATTGGCACCACAAACCGAGCAAGCAGCAAAAGCGTCATCGCCCCAAAGGACGCCCAAAACAGCGTATCCATTGCGTAGCCTCCCACGTCCGGTCAACGTTACCAAAGGCTAAGCCACCCAAGGCGATCCTGTCAAAGGGCGCCCCCTAAATCCGCGAAAACCAGCCGATTACCCCTGAAAACGTTTGCGAATGCAGGGTTATTGCAGCGGAAAGCCGTTCACGAGGATGGAGCCATCTTCGAGGAATTCGATCTCAGACGCGAGTTCATCTGGCCCCGTGGGCGTCGCAAACATACCCGACATCATCCGTACCATGCCCACTTGTTCGGGCGGCACCACGCCCAGTGTCGCGAGTTGTTCCAAAAGCCCAAAGCCGCCGCTCAGCGTCAGATTGACCCGCCCCACAGGTGCCGGAATGGCACTAGAGTTGTCGAATGTCGCGGCCCCCGTCCCGCTCAGCCGTGCGCCGCCCAGCGAGACCTCTAGGTCATTCAGCCGAAGGGAATTGATCTGGGCGAGGGGGCCTTGCACTGCCTTAAAATCATTCGTGACATCCGTTAAATCCGACAAGACCGTCGCAGTGCCTTCGAGGTCGAGGGCGATGGTGGCCGGGTCCCGCGGAATAATGCCTTGGGGGTCAAACAGGCCCCAGATCACATCGCTCAGCACGACATCCCGCAAGCCCAAAGTCAGGTTCACTGGTGCAGGGGCTTGGGTCCGCGCAAGCGGCATCGCGATGCCAAACGTCGAGCGCCCGACACTGGCCTCAATCGGGAGAGGAAAGCCCCCAACCAGCGCACGCATTTCGGTCTGGTTTGTGTCGCTAAAAATGCCGAACTTGGTCGGGTCGATATCCATAGCGAGGGTCCCAGCCCCCGTGCGGGCCTCCATCTGGATATCGCCATCAGTGGCTTCGGCAGCGATTTGAACGCTACTGCCACCATGGGTCAACTCACCCTTCAAAGCGACCCCCAAAGGCCCAAGCGGCACAGCACCACCAGCGGCGTTCAACGTTCCGGAAAAAGCGCTCGTGAGGTTGGTGAAATCGCTTTGCATGTTGAACGTGCCCTCGCTGGGGTCCGACATGCTGAAACGGATTTGCATCGCACCGATTGCGTCCTGCGATTGAAAAGGCCGCGCCTCACTGCCCATGTCGATCACGTAGCGCGAGGCCAAATCGCTCAGCGTGAGCGAGACTTCAAACGGCATAGTTTCGCCATCAACCACCACATCGCCCACATCTAGCGTAAGCTGCTGCGCGCCATAATCGTAGCTGCGAGCACCATCCTCATCACGGGCCACAATATCTAGCCCGGTGTGGCGCAGCTCCATTGTGGTAACCGTGCTTTCGCCGAACGACGTGTCGGTAATGCCAAGCGCATACACCGGGGCCAACTCGACACGGACACTGCCGTCACCCTGCTCTCGCAGGGTAATCTGAGCGATGCGACCGATGCTTTCGACCTCATCAATGACCGATTGTGTGGCAACATTTGTCAGCGTCAGAACACCACCCGCATAGCTTTCGGATTGAGCGGAGATTGTGGTGCCTAGAGCTTGTTGCATCTCTTGCCACTCGGCCCAAAGGTCCGGCGCCGTCAGGTCAGCCGCAGCCGCGCCCGCGCTCATGATAAATGCGGTGCTTACCATCAGGCTCATGCATTTTGACATCCGGTACCCTTCCTGAAATGTATATTCAAAGCTCTTTGTTTCGCGTGTGGGACACAGGGTCAAGACGCATCCGGGAGGGCGATAAAATGGATATGACGGGCAAGGGCGTGGTGATTACAGGTGCGTCCCGAGGCATTGGTGAGGCAACCGCACGGATGATGGCCGCCGCCGGGGCGCAGGTTGCGCTATTGGCGCGCAACGGCGACGCTGTTGCGGACATTGCAGGTGACATCGGGCCAAACGCGCTGGCCATCCCCTGTGACGTGGCCCGTTATTGGGAAGTAGAGGCCGCGATATCCGCCGCCGCGCGTGAGTTTGGCAGCCTCGATGTGGTCATCAACAACGCTGGCGTGATTGAGCCGATCGCCTCCTTGACCGATAGTGATCCCGACGCGTGGAGCCAAGTGATTGATATCAACCTCAAGGGCGTCTTTTACGGCATGCGCGCGGCGATCCCCCAGATGCGCAAAGGCGGAACGATCATCACCATCTCATCCGGTGCGGCCCACAACGCCCTAGAGGGCTGGAGCCATTACTGCACATCCAAAGCCGGGGCCGCCATGCTGACGCGTTGCGCGCATCGCGAAAACCCGGGCCTGCGGATCATGGGGTTGTCCCCGGGGACAGTCGCCACCCAGATGCAGCATGAAATCAAAGCATCCGGTGTCGGCCCCGTCGCCGCCCTAGAATGGGAGGTTCACATTCCTGCCGACTGGCCTGCACGTGCCTTGATGTGGATGTGCTCTGACGATGCGGACGCATTTGCGGGTGAGGAAATCTCATTGCGGGATACGGATATCCGCGCACGGATTGGATTGGGCGTATGATCGAGCTCGACCAGCGTGAGGGTATCTGGACCCTTACGATCAACCGCCCCGACAAAGCAAATTCACTAACATCCGAGATGTTGGCGGACCTGATCCAAGTGGTGAAAAAGGCTGACAAGGCCGACCTGCGCGCTCTGATCCTGACGGGTGGCGGCGACAAGGTTTTCTCAGCCGGGGCCGACCTTGAGGAAGCCAAAGCAGGCCTCGCCCTGTCGCCCCTGTGGGAAGAATTATCCCGCGCGATTGTGCGCCTGCCCTGCCTAACAATCGCCGCCCTAAACGGGACATTGGCGGGAGGGGCCTTTGGGATGGTGTTGGCGTGCGACGTGCGTCTGGCCCCAGCGCATGCCAAGTTTTTCTACCCCGTAGCAAAGCTGGGTTTCTTGCCGCAACCCTCAGATCCGCGCCGACTTGCGACCTTGGTTGGGCCCGCTAGGGCCAAGATGATCCTTGTGGCAGGTCAAAAGATCACGGCCGAAGAGGCATTGATGTGGGGATTGGTGGACCGATTGGAAACCAACCCGTTAGAGGCGGCAAACGCCCTGATCCCCGAGGCAAAGGTCGACCACATGGCCGCGATCAAATCAATGATCTAAGGGGCTTCGACCCACGCGCGGGCGGCTTCAAGCTCTGCCATGTCAAACACCTGGATCTCAATTGGCGACACGCGGCACAATGCCCGCGTGAGCCCGCCGATCCAGCCAACGTCCGTAACCACCGCCACACGGTCGATGTCCCGAATATGGGCGACGTCGAACTTGATGCCTTCCCAAATTGTGCTCAGTTCAAAGCCTTCGAAGGTGGGGATCACTTCGACCATGCGGACCTTGCCGTGACGCTCAAGGAACGCCTCTAGGCGCGGCAGAACGGTGTCCATATCGGTCTGCGTGATCTTACCCGCCACTTCGATTTCAAACACAGGCAGGGTAGCGTGTTCATGATATTTGATGGCCATTTCTGGTCTCCTCTCTCTACCTTATATGGGGGTCGTCGGTGCCTTTTGTGAGGGGAGATCACGGGGAAAGAGTTCATGCATCGGAACCGAGGTCCCATCAGGCTGCACAATCCGCACATGCCGCCGCCGCATTAGGCGCGGCTCGGACACACCAACCGAATGCGCAATCATCTCAACTTCATGGACAACGCCCTTGGCATAGCGCGCGACTTTGCGGAATTTGTCCTCCACCACGAGGCCTTTTTGAAAGCGCGGATCATGGGTCGTGATGCCCGTGGGACAGGTGTTTTTGTTGCATTTGAGAGCCTGAATACAGCCCAAGGCGAACATGAACCCACGCGCAGACACCACAAAATCCGCCCCCGCAGCCATAGCCCACGCGATATCGCCGGGGTTGACCAACTTACCGCTAGCCACAAGGCGGATACGGTCGTGCAGACCGACGCTATCGCGCAGATTACTGACCATGGGCAGGGCTTCGCGAATGGACATGCCGACAAGATCCATCAAGGGCATAGGCGCCGCACCAGTGCCACCTTCTCCGCCATCGATGGTGATGAAATCAGGCGCGCTTTCCGGGCCGCGGCGCAGGATCTCCGCAAACAATTCCTCAAACGGCTCGCGGGCAGCGACAACGGCCTTGATCCCGACGGGCTTGCCCGAAACATCCCGCACACGCGCCACAAGGTCGAGCAAATCCGACCATGACTTCACCTCCCGGTGGCGGTTGGGGGAAATACCGTCTTGGCCAATGGCAAGACCCCGGATGGCAGCAATCTCGGCGGTCACCTTTTCGCCGGGCAGGATCCCACCTTTGCCGGGCTTTGCCCCCTGCGCGAGCTTGATCTCAAACATCGCTATCTGCGGATGCGCCGCGATTTCGCGCAGTTTTTCATCGCCCAGGTTGCCGTCCTTGTCGCGGACGCCGTATTTGGCCGTCCCGATTTGATAAACAAGGTCGGCCCCGCCCTGAAGGTGAAAGGGCGACACGCCACCCTCACCGGTGTTCATCCAAATACCTACCTCAGCACAGCCGCGGGACAGGGCCAAAACCGCGGGCCTTGAGATCGCGCCATAGGACATACCGCTAAGATTAAAAATCGACTTGGCCACATAAGGCACGCGCGCAAAGGGGCCGATCTTCATCGGCTCGGTCTTCGCGAATTGATCATCCAGCGGCGGAAAAGGGCTATTGACGAACAACGGTGTTCCCGGCGCCGAAATGTTGCGGGTCGAGCCAAAAGCAATCGTGTTGCTCTGCCCCTCACTGGCGCGCTTGACCCAATCTCGCTGCGCGCGATTAAAGGGCAGCTCTTCTCGATCCATCGCAAAGAAATACTGGCGAAAGAATTCGCCCAGTTCGGAGAAGATATGGCGAAACCTGCCGATCACGGGGTAATTGCGCCGGATCGCGTCAGAAGTTTGGGACCGGTCGATCACAAACAAAACCAATCCGACTGCGACCATCACGCCGATAATCAACACGAACAACAACGCCAAAATCTGCAAAGCCCACGCGGCGGTTTCCATAAAAATCATATCGAACTCCAAGCCATTGATCGAACAGTGATACGCGCCCATGTGGTACACAAGGGCTCAATTCTGCTCCCGCAGGCTCACATGAACGTGACCCCGAAACCGGCAAGTCGCCGCCTATGGCTAGGTTTGCACCCTTGAAACCTGCATTTTCGCCCCAATTTGTCTTGTGTGTTTTTTGCACACAGGCCAGCCGATCATCGGCGGCCAAACAACAAAAGGGAATTGAAATTATGCTTCGCACTGCAGCACTTGCCATCGCCGCCACCACTGCCCTGACCCTGCCTGCCTTTGCTGGCAGCATGGACAAAAAGGACATCGTCGACACCGCCGTCGGCGCAGGCACCTTTGAAACACTTGTCGCCGCCGTCAGCGCGGCTGATCTTGTGGATACGCTGAAATCCGAAGGCCCGTTCACCGTGTTCGCACCCACGGATGAGGCCTTTGCAGCCCTGCCAGAAGGCACCGTAGAAAGCCTACTGCTGCCAGAGAACAAAGAGCAGCTGATTGCGGTTCTGACCTATCACGTCGTACCCGGCACAGTGATGTCCACCGACCTTGTGGACGACATGAAAGCCGCCACCGTTCAGGGTGGTGAGATCACAATCGACCTCGACAATGGTGTGATGATCAATGATGCGAACGTCACCACCGCTGACATCGAGACATCGAACGGTGTCATCCATGTCATCGACAAAGTGATCCTCCCTGCCGACATGTAAGGCAATCTGTCTGCTTGCATCAGACAACTCACAAGCCGAAGGCCCCGGAGCGATCCGGGGCCTTTTTCAGTCGGTTCAAATGATTAGGTTACCTGACGACGCCGCGCCATTAGGCCACCACACGCAAGAACAAATCCGAGCAAAAACCCGCTGGCAGGCAATGGAACGGACGCCATAGTCGTGTACACTGACCAGTGCGACAAGCCAGGACCTGGTTGCCCGTTGCCCTTGAGCGCAGAGAGCATGTCAAACGTGCCACCCGTCGCGCCCGAAGCCATCAGGAACGCGGAAAACGTAGGCCCGCCCTTCAAGATAAACATGACATCAGTGCTCGCGGCGACACCGGACAATGTCCAGTTGTTCCCTGTTACATTCAGCGACTCACCTGTTGCTGCCGTTTCAGTCCCTGACGAGGAATCTAATTTAAGTAGAAAATCCCAGCCAGTTGCGTTCCCGAAGAAGTTGGCCACGGCAGAAGGGCTATCATTGCCAGAATAAATACCCTGACATGCCGTCGCTCCTGACACACTGCCGGGGATACATGCGGTACTTGTTAAGGTGATAGCACTTGCCGTACCGCTATGCCCCATCAGGCCAAGCGCAAGCGCACACGCGACAATCCATTTTTTCATAGTTACTCGCTCCAAAACACAACTTTAATGTATCTAAAACGTTAACATACTTCCTTAGAAATTGCACTTTTTTGACGCGGTAAGGCATTTGGACCATGAAGCGGCGGGCATCGAATGACAAAAGGGAGCCAGATAGCTCCCTTTTATTTCGTTAGTGCACGACGGCTTCTTGAGGCGGCTGACGGTCGCTTCGGGCGATCCTATCCCCCACAAGCAAACCATCGCTACTGGCACTGACTGGCACGACTGCACCGTCGGCCACATCACCGGACAGGATCATCTCCGCCAGCTCATTCTGTAAACTGCGCTGGATCACGCGTTTTAACGGACGGGCACCAAACACAGGATCGTACCCTTCGTCCGCAAGCCACATCTTGGCTGCATCATCCAGTTCAAGCACGATATTGCGACCCGCGAGCCGTTTGGTCAGGCGAAGCAACTGGATGTCGACAATGCCGTTCATGTCCGAGCGCGCCAAACGATCAAAGATAATCGTTTCATCCAGACGGTTCAGAAACTCAGGCCGGAAATGGGCCCGAACCGCATCCATCACATCGCGCTTAGCCTCCGCTGCGTCGGCGCCATCAGGCAGTTGGCTTAGCGCCTGCGCGCCCAAGTTCGAAGTCAGAATGATCAACGTCTGCTTAAAGTCGACAGTGCGACCCTGACCGTCAGTCAGCACCCCGTCATCCAGCACCTGCAGCAGCACGTTGAACACATCTGGGTGGGCCTTTTCGACTTCATCGAACAGGACAACCTGATAGGGTCTGCGCCGCACGGCCTCCGTCAGGACACCGCCCTCATCATAGCCAACATAGCCCGGAGGTGCGCCAATCAGACGCGAAACCGCATGTTTCTCCATGAACTCGGACATATCAATACGCACCATCGCGTTGTCGTCATCGAACAGGAATTCAGCCAGCGCCTTGGTCAGCTCGGTTTTGCCAACGCCGGTTGGCCCCAAAAACAGAAAGCTGCCCAAGGGGCGGTTTTCATCGTTCAGGCCTGCGCGCGCGCGGCGCACTGCGTTGGCCACGGCGGTTACCGCTTGGCTCTGCCCAATCACGCGGGACGCAATTTCTTCTTCCATCCGGAGCAGCTTTTCACGCTCCCCCTCCAGCATCTTGGACACGGGCACGCCGGTCCAGCGCTCCACCACGGATGCGATCTGTTCGGGGCGGACGGCCTCTTCCACAAGGACCTCATCCTCACGGTTTTCAGCATCCGATAGCTGCTTTTCCAGTTGCGGGATCACGCCGTAAGACAGCTCTCCCGCGCGGGCCAAATTGCCTTCGCGCTTGGCCGCATCCAGATCGACACGCGCCCGGTCCAATTGCTCCTTCAAGCCACGCGCGCTTTCCAGCTTATCACGCTCGGCCTGCCATTGCGCGGTCATCTCGGCAGACTGCTGTTGCAGGTCCGCGACCTCGGCTTCCAGCTTCTTCAACCGATCCTGAGAAGCGGTATCGTCTTCAAGCCGCAGGGCCTCTACCTCAATCTGCTTTTGCAAGATGTCACGGTCCAGCGCGTCCAATTCTTCAGGCTTGCTGTCGACTTCCATCCGCAAGCGCGATGCGGCCTCATCCACCAAATCGATCGCCTTATCCGGTAAAAACCGATCCGTGATATACCGCTGCGAAAGCGTCGCGGCAGCGACCAGCGCGCTATCAGAAATCCGCACACCATGGTGCAGTTCATACTTTTCCTTAATGCCGCGCAGGATTGAAATTGTGTCCGGCACGGTCGGCTCTTCGACCATCAGCGTCTGAAAACGCCGGGCCAACGCCGCGTCTTTTTCAACGTACTTGCGATATTCATCGAGTGTGGTGGCGCCGATACAATGCAACTCACCGCGGGCCAATGCGGGTTTGATCAGGTTCGCAGCATCCATCGCGCCATCGGATTTACCGGCACCGACGAGCGTGTGCATTTCATCGATGAACAGAATAATTTCACCCGCCGCCGAGGTAACCTCGTTCAGCACGGCCTTGAGCCGTTCTTCAAATTCACCCCGGTATTTCGCCCCAGCAATCAGCGCACCCATATCAAGCGCCATCAGCGTCTTGTTGCGCAGCGATTCCGGCACGTCACCGTTGATGATCCGCAGGGCCAAACCCTCGGCGATGGCAGTTTTACCGACGCCGGGTTCACCGATCAGAACGGGGTTATTTTTGGTCCGGCGGCTTAGCACCTGCATCGCGCGACGAATTTCTTCGTCCCGCCCAATGATGGGGTCAATGCGACCTGCGCGCGCCGCCTCAGTCAGGTCCGTTGCGTACTTTTTCAACGCTTCATAGCTATCCTCCGCAGAGGCGCTATCGGCGGTGCGGCCCTTACGGATATCGTTGATCGCGGCATTCAGGCCTTACGCATTCACACCACCTGCATCCAGCGCATCCTTAGCCTTGGATTTCACCATATTGAGCGCCATCAAAATCCGCTCAACCGTGACGAAGCTGTCGCCGGCCTTCTTGCTAAGCTTTTCAGCCTCGGACAGAACCTGCCCAAGCGTGCGATCCATATAGGTTTGGCCACTGTCGCCGCTGACCTTGGGTAACTTGGCGATGGCGCCATCAACGGCCTCCGCCACACGTTTTGCGTTACCACCAGCAGCAGAAATCAGGTTAGATGCCATACCTTGGTCATCATCCATCAACGCCTTTAGCAAATGTTCGGGGGCCAGTTGCTGATGGCTTTCGCGCA
>NZ_CEZFMW010000131.1:0-9221 GCF_982993085.1 Thalassobacter sp.
AGCAAGCCATTCACGCAGCATTGGCCCAAGCCAACGCACGCCGCCATGAACTGGCAACACTAGAACACCTTCTTCTGGCCCTGCTGGAAGAACCGGACGCGACAAAGGTCATGAAAGCCTGCGGCGTAGATCTGGATGCGCTTCGCGTCACGCTAGAAGAGTTCATCGAAGATGAGCTTTCGACCCTCGTGACCGAGGTCGATGGATCAGAGGCTGTGCCCACCGCAGCCTTCCAGCGCGTTATCCAGCGCGCAGCGATCCATGTCCAATCATCCGGCCGGACAGAGGTCACGGGCGCCAACGTGCTCGTCGCAATCTTCGCGGAGCGCGAGTCGAACGCCGCCTACTTCCTGCAAGAGCAGGACATGACGCGCTACGATGCAGTGAACTTCATCGCCCACGGTGTCGCCAAAGACCCCAATTTTGGCGAAGCGCGCCCCGTACAGGGGTCGGACTTCGAAGATGACGCCTCGGTAGAGCCGCAGGATAACGGCCCGAACCCCAGTGAAAACAAAGAATCTGCTCTCGCGAAATATTGTGTGGACCTGAACAAGAAGGCCACCAAAGGCGATGTAGATCCGCTGATCGGTCGCGATAGCGAAGTAGAGCGGTGTATCCAAGTTCTTTGCCGCCGTCGGAAGAACAACCCCCTGTTGGTTGGCGATCCCGGCGTTGGCAAAACAGCCATTGCCGAAGGATTGGCCTATAAGATCATCTCCGGACAGACGCCCGAAGTGCTATCAGGTGCCACGATTTACTCGCTCGACATGGGCGCGCTGCTTGCAGGCACGCGTTATCGCGGTGACTTTGAGGAGCGGCTCAAGGCAGTGATGACAGAGATGGAGGATCACCCAGACGCGGTGCTCTTTATCGACGAAATCCACACTGTAATTGGCGCTGGTGCTACCTCTGGCGGTGCGATGGACGCATCAAACCTGCTGAAACCTGCCCTGCAAGGTGGCAAGCTACGGTGCATGGGTTCCACAACCTACAAAGAGTTCCGCCAGCATTTTGAAAAGGATCGTGCGCTGAGCCGTCGGTTCCAGAAAATTGACGTGAATGAACCTTCGGTCGAAGACGCGGTGAAAATCCTCAAAGGGCTGAAGCCTTACTTTGAGGATCACCACGCGATCAAATACACCTCTGAAGCGATCAAGACAGCAGTTGAGCTGTCCGCCCGCTATATCAATGATCGCAAACTGCCCGACAAAGCGATTGACGTGATTGATGAGGCCGGTGCGGCGCAGCATCTTGTTGCATCGACCAAACGTCGCAAGACGATCGGCGCTAAAGAGATTGAGGCGGTTGTGGCTAAAATTGCGCGCATCCCACCGAAAAACGTCTCCAAAGACGATGCGGAAGTGCTTCGTGACCTTGAGGCATCGCTCAAGCGCGTTGTGTTCGGCCAAGACCCCGCGATTGACGCTCTGTCGTCCGCGATCAAGCTGGCCCGTGCAGGGCTGCGCGAGCCAGAAAAGCCCATTGGCAACTATCTCTTCGCCGGCCCAACAGGTGTAGGGAAAACCGAGGTTGCCAAGCAGCTGGCCGATACACTTGGCGTGGAGATGCTGCGGTTTGACATGTCCGAGTACATGGAAAAACACGCGGTTTCACGGCTCATCGGCGCGCCTCCCGGCTATGTGGGGTTTGACCAAGGCGGTATGCTAACGGACGGCGTGGATCAGCATCCGCACTGTGTTCTTCTGCTCGATGAGATGGAGAAAGCACACCCAGACGTCTACAACATCCTCTTGCAGGTGATGGATCACGGTAAGCTGACGGACCACAACGGACGCACAGTTGATTTCCGTAATGTAATCTTGATCATGACCTCGAACGCGGGTGCTGCTGAACAAGCCAAAGAGGCTATCGGCTTCGGGCGTGATCGCCGCACCGGTGAGGATCAAGCCGCGATTGAGCGGACATTTACGCCCGAATTCCGCAACCGGCTTGACGCTGTGATTTCTTTCGCACCGCTTGGCCGCGAAGTGATCCTGCAAGTGGTTGAAAAGTTTGTGCTCCAGCTGGAGGCACAGCTTATGGATCGCGGTGTCAGCATCGAGCTTACGCGCGCCGCCGCTGAGTGGATCGCCGAAGAAGGCTATGATGACAAGATGGGTGCACGTCCTCTCGGCCGCGTTATCCAAGAGCACATCAAGAAACCGCTCGCAGAAGAACTGCTGTTTGGCAAACTCGCCAAGGGCGGTGTGGTGCAAGTGGGCATCAAAGACGGCAAACTGGACTTGCGGACGTTTGAGCCCGGCGCACTGTCCTTGAAGCCAAAGAAAAAGCCGCCACTTCTTACGGCAGATTGATCGCCTCTCATTGAGCTGACCAGATATACCGCCGCGCCCTCACAGGTGCGGCGGTTTTCTTTTGACCCATACACGCCGGCGAAATCGACACATCTGCACGCAGCTATTTTTCAGTAAACTTCAATTCAATTCGACGGTTCTGCGCCCGAGCCAAGGCGGTATCAGCGGAATTCACTGGCTGGTACTCACCAAATCCGTTTGCGGACAAACGCTCCGGCGGCAGGCCCAATTGGTTCACCATATACAGGACGACTGATAGGGCACGCGCTTGGCTAAGCTCCCAGTTGTTTGCAAATGACGCACCAGCACTCAACGGCACGTTGTCAGTATGACCATCCACCTGCAACACCCAATCAATGCCAACAGGAATATCGCCTGCAATCCCTTGCAGCAGTTCCGCGACCTTCGCGATTTCAGCCCGCCCCGAGGGCGAAAGTAGATCAGACCCCGGTGCAAAAAGAACCTCAGACGAAAAGACGAACCGATCGCCTACGATCTGAACACCGTCCTGTCCCTCAAGCAAATCCCGTAGTTGTCCAAAAAACTCGGAGCGAAAACGCTCCAAATCCTGCGCTTCAGCCTCCAGCCGCTGCCGCTCCGCTTCCTCAAGATCGGCACGGCGCCGCTGTTCGGCAGCAACCTGCGCCAACGCGGCGTTTAGATCAGACCCAAGGCTTTCCAACTGAACCTGTGCCGCCTCATCCCGCGCGCGCGCCTCATCCAGTATTGACTGAAGCGCGCCTAGCTGGCTCCGCAAAGCGCTGACTTGTTGGTTCAAAAGTGCAGCCTCTCGCTGCGCATCTAGCGCGTCCGCTTCTGTCTGGTTCAGCGCCGCATCACGTTCCAACAACCGACGCTGAGCCTCTGCCAGCAATACCGCCTGCGCATCAGCCGCACTCAAGGCCTCACGGCTTTGTTGCTCCGTCGCGAGTTTTTCGGCGAGGGCCGCGGCCAATTGCGCCCGAAGTTCAGCCGTCTTTTGTGCAGCATCCGCTTGCGATTGCTCCGCATCAGCAAAGCGATCCAATGCCCGTTCTAGCTGCGCACGCAGATCATTCTCTTGGCCCAAGGCCTCTGCCCGCAGTGCTTCTTGGTCCAGTAATGCTGCTGCCAACTGCGCGGTCAAATCCTCTTGGGCTGTCTCTGATGCGGCCAACAAAGTCAGCGTCTCTTCGGCCGCTTGCCTCTGCTCCTCCAACGCGAGGGTCATGGCCGTCAATTCCGCATCTGCATCCCTCAAGCGGTCTCGTAGCGCTTGCGCGGCAGCCGCTTCCGCCAACCGCGCCGCTTCCTCATCGCTTAGGGCTTCCTCAGTTTGCGCTAGGCTCGTGGCATTTGCCGTAGCCTCAGCCCGAAGGTCGGCGACCAAAGCCTCTAACGCTTCACGCCGCGCCGCATCAAGCCGGGCAGCTTCAGCCTGCGCATCCACCTCGGTACGGACCTGCGCCAAGGCCAACTGCAGCGCCTCACGTTCATCAATCACGCGCGCGACCTCGGCCTCAGAGGTTTCTAGGGCACCAGACAATCGATCCCGATCGGCCAAAAGCCATGCAACTTGCGCTTCAAAGCTCGCAATTTGTGTCGACAATTCCTGCGCTTCACCCTGCAAAACCAAGATCGCCTCGGCTTGTGCTGCCGTCATCGCGTTGGCCGCCGAAAGCGTCACTGCCAGTTCGCTGGCCTGTTCCTCCAACTCAAAGGCGCGCTGCTGTTCCAGCCCAAGTGCCCGCGCAAGTGACGCCACCTGCGTCCCCAGCGCATCTAATTCCGTGTCCTGATCCGCGATGCGTTGCGACAGAATGAATTGCACGATCATAAAGATCGACAACACAAACATGAGCACCAACAAAAGCGCGGTCATCGCATCCACGAAACCCGGCCAAACGTTGGCAGTAAATCGTTGTCCGTTGCGTCGGTGAAACGCCATGCTCTACTCGGACCGACTGTCCGGCGCCTGCGCCGACGACGCGATGCGGTTCAATTGTCGGATAGCGCGGGTTAGCGACCCGATATCGCCACGCAAATCATCCATTGATGCCTGCCGACCCGATGCCATTTCTTCGAAAATCTTGAGCAATTGCACATCAATCGACCGAATGCGCATGCGGCTTTCGGCGTCCAAGCCGCCTTCACCACCGCCAGATCCCTGCAAAACGGCCACGATGTTATCCTGCCCTTCGGCCACCCGCTCCAGCGCGCGGGCGTTTGCGCCCCCGCTTTCGACTGTTGATGACATCGTAGAAACGGCAGCCGCCAATGCCGCAAGCCGATCCTCAGTCGCGGAACGGCCTGCCTCAGCCCGTTGGAACATCTCCTGCAGGCTTTCCATCTGATAATTCATATGATCCAGAACTGCCGCGAGCGAGTATTGATCTATCGTCTCTTCACCATCTTGGCCGACAAACCCAACGCGTGTGATCGTGCTGAGCCAATCCTCCATTTCTCGGTAAAAGCGGTTTTGGCCATGACCTGCAAACAATTCCAAAAGGCCAACCACAAGAGATCCCGCAAGCCCTAAGAGTGACGACGCAAACGCCGTGCCCATCCCGGCCAACTGATCCTCAAGCCCGCCGATCAAACGGGTAAAGACGGCCACCCCACCCTCATCCTCGCTTGGGTTGAGCGACCGAATGGTGTCGACCACAGCAGGCACCGTCGTGGCCAAGCCGTAGAATGTGCCCAAAAGGCCCAGAAAAATCAGCATGTTCACAATGAACCGCGTTATATCGCGGGCCTCTTCCATGCGCGCGCCGACCGAGTCAAGGATGGAACGTGCCGAGCTTGGGGCCATCTGCGTCCGGGCCCCTCGTTCGCGCAACAACCCCGAGAGGGGTAGCAAAAGCGAGGGCGCCTTCGTCAGATCATGCCCCGCCCGCTGGATCGCAAATCCCTCAATCCAAGCGACCGATGAAAACAGCTGAAACACTTGGGCAAAGCACGCCATCACGCCAATAAAGAACACAAAAATAATTGTGCCGTTCAGCCAAGGGCTGGCAGAAAAAATAGGCGCCATCGCAGGATAGGCCATGTACACGCCCGCTCCTGTAGCCGCCAAAATGACAAGCATTTGCACGATCTGCCGGATCGGTTGAGAGAACTGCGTTCGCGCTTTTTTCATGTCCGGTCTCATCCCGGTATCCCCTTTAGGCCTGTGGTGGGGCACATCGCAGAAACCCTACCTGCGCAAGCCCAGAGTGCCAATGGGGAAAGGTTAACCGCTCGTTAGCGTTTTTACCCGACCATATAGCCAATCCAGATCTGCATCCGGCAGGCCCAAATCGTTAATATGTTTGGCTGTATTGAACAGGTATTCCGTATTCGGGCCACGTCCGCCAACGGCTCTTGCAATCACTTGCGCCTGTCGTTCGAGGCTCAGATCACCGCAATACTGAACGTGATCACGGTTAATGACATAGCACACAGCTGACACGCGACGGCCATCGCGCAGGGTGATATCATGCCATTCTTCTAAGTATGCCGATGAAACCAATTCACGCTCGCGCAGGTACTCTAACGCGGCCTCAGGTTCTGCCGCGCGAAAGGCGACGCCATCACAAAACGTCTCAGCCGCATCTAATGCAAGAACAAGGCCCGGGTCATTTTCCGTGCCACGGTGGTGGATGGACCACATGCAAAATGAGCGGTGAAACCCCTCAAGTCGGGCGATCTCTTGCTCAGAAACCGTAAACCCCGGATCCCAGATCAGCGAGCCGTAGCCAAATACCCAAAGTGTGTCCATCGCTCCGGCTCCCTTGCATCTGACGGCCACATAACGACAGTAGGCTCATAAGAAAAGGGGGCGCTATGAAACGCTTAGGATGGTTAGTCTTGGCTTGCGCAGTTGCATGGAGCGGCTGGTGGTACGCGAATGCGGTTGCGATCGACAGGGTGCTAAGCACGTGGTTAGACGACCGCCGCGCCGAAGGATGGGCTGCCGACGTTCAGAACTTGAACACCGCAGGCTTTCCCATGCAGTTGGCTACAACGCTGCAAGACCTCCGCCTCGCGGACCCTGCGACGGGTGTGGCATGGCACGTTCCATCCATCACACTGACCCGTCCCATCTTTGGCCCAACCGATATCACCGTCGGTCTGCCGCCTGAGCATATTCTATCAAGCCCCTTCGTAAATCTTACGATCACCAGCCAAACCAGCACCGCGCGCCTATCTGTGGCTCCTACCCCCAACCTAACGGTTTGGGACAGCCAGGTTACACTTGAGGATTTCACCATCGCCTCATCCCTCGGCTGGGCCAGCCGTATCGGCAGCGCGGAAATCTCAACCACACAAGGCGTTGAGCCTTTGTCACACGTGATCCGCGCCGACCTGACAGAGGTCGCGCCCGGCGGCCCGATCCTACAACTGCTCGATCCTGCAAACCTGCTGCCCGACAGCATGCAATCCATGCAGATCGACGCCACCGCCACCTTTGACAAAGCCTGGGACATCACTGCGTTGGAGGATCGACGCCCCCAGCCTCGCGCTATCGACCTGCAGACCATTGACATGCAGTGGGGTGAGATTGAGGTGCGGCTTGCCGGCGCGCTGACGATTGACACAAACGGCGTGCCCGAGGGCGATGTCGCTGTTCAGATCGTAAAATGGGAGGCGTTGTTGGAGCTGCTACAATCCAACGGCGTGCTGCCCAAGCAGATCAACGCCTTTGCCTTGCGCGCAGTCGAAAGCTTGGCACAGGCCAGCGGTCGGCCGGATACGCTTGATGCCACGCTGACGCTGGCGGGCGGCTTTATCCGGTTTGGGCTGATCCCGCTGGGGCCAGCGCCACGGCTCGTGATCCGTTAGTCACAGCACTTAAACACAGCGCCAATCGACTAAGACGACGACTTGGGCCGGCGTCCAAAGTCGGGCGCATCAGTGTCTTGTCCCGCCTCAATAATGCCGCGCCTAATCTCTCGCGTACGGGTGAAAAAGCTGTGCAGATGCTCCCCATCGCCCGTGCGAATGGCACGTTGCAGAGCAAAAAGCTCTTCGGTGAAACGACCCAAGATTTCGAGCGTCGCGTCCTTGTTTGACAAGAAAACATCGCGCCACATTGTCGGGTCGCTTGCAGCAATTCGGGTGAAATCCCGAAAACCAGCGGCGGAGTATTTGATGACTTCGCTGTCGGTCACCCTACGCAAATCATCTGCAACTCCGACCATTGTGTACGCGATCAGATGCGGTGCATGCGATGTCACCGCCAGCACCAGATCGTGGTGATTGGCGTCCATGCTTTCAACGAACGATCCCATGCCTTCCCAAAGCGCACGCAGCTTCGCTTCGGCCTCGGGGTCGCCGTCTTCAAGCGGTGTTAGCAGGGTCCAACGGGCATCAAACAACTCGGGAAAGCCAGCGCGCGGGCCCGAATGTTCAGTCCCCGCAATCGGGTGACCCGGCACAAAATGCACGCCTTCGGGCAGATGCGGGCCAACCGCGTCAATCACCGCTTGCTTAACCGATCCCACATCCGTGACCGTGGCACCCGGCGCGAGATGCGGGCTGATTTCGGCCGCAACCGTCGCCATCGCGCCCACGGGCACGCACAAAACCACCAAATCCGCCCCCGCGACGGCCTCTGCCACAGTATCAACGATACGGTCGCACAATCCAATCTCTCGTGCCGTTTCACGTGTCTGCGCGGAGCGCGCTGTGCCCACGGTTTCGCCCGCAAGGCCACCACGACGGATCGCCAGCGACATAGACCCCGCGATTAGGCCCAGCCCAATCAGTGCAACGCGTTGATAAATCATGCCTGTGTGTCCCGAAAACTGCGCAGCGCGGCAAGCGTGCGGGTCACGCCCGGTTCATCGCCGACGGTGATCCGCAGGGCCGCGGGCAGACCATAGCCCGACACGCGCCGCACCAAAATGCCCAAGCCGCGCAGGTGCGCGTCTGCCGCCGCAGCCTCATCACTGTCGGCAAAACGCGCTAGCACAAAATTCGCCTCTGACCGGTCCGAAGGCAGGTTCAACGCGTCCAGCCCAGCGACCAGTTTCGCCCGAAGCCGCGTATTTTCAGATTTGCACCAATCTTGGTACTCGGTGTCAAGTATCGCGGCTTCAGCCGCCGCAAGGCCAACATGGCTAAGGTTAAACGGCCCGCGAATACGGTTGAGCGTATCGACAACCTCTTGGGCGCCATAGCCCCAACCCACACGCAGCCCACCCAGCCCGTGCAGTTTGGAAAACGTGCGCGTCATAAAGACATTCGGCATCTCTGTGGCCAGCGCCGCGCCGCCGTCATAGTCCTCTACGAACTCGGCATAGGCGCCATCAACGACCAACATGCAGCCATCCGGCAGGCCACGCGCAAGGCGACGCAGGTCATTGCCACCAATCATCGTGCCCGTTGGGTTGTTCGGGTTCGCAATGAACACGAGCCGCGTTTTGTCGGTCACACCGGCAAGAATAGCGTCAACGTCGGCGGTGCGGTTCGTCTCTTCTACTACAACAGGCGTGGCACCAGCCGCACGCGCGCTGATGGCATACATCGCAAAGCCGTGTTCCGTGTGGATGACTTCATCACCCGGCCCGGCAAAGGCTTGGCACAGAAACGCGATGATCTCGTCGCTCCCCGCACCGCAAATGATACGCGCAGGATCCAGATCATAGGTCGCGCCGATGGCGTCACGCAGACTGGCGTGGTCCGTGTTCGGATATACGTGCAGCTTGGTCGCAGCCTGCGCGGCAGCGGCCAGCGCCTTGGGCGACGCGCCAAACGGGTTCTCGTTTGAGCTAAGCTTGATCACATCCGAGACGCCCTCCACATGGGAAGCGCCGCCGACGTAAAGGTCGATGTCCATAATTCCGGGCTGCGGCTGGGGCGCTTGGGGCATTGTCGGTATCCCTTGGAGATGAGGTTATTGCGGGTTTAGCGAGCCGCGCGGGCCTTGGAAAGGGCACGCAG
>NZ_CEZFMW010000132.1:0-9216 GCF_982993085.1 Thalassobacter sp.
GGTGGTGCACTCAATCTTCAATGCGTTTACGGAAATTCCTCATTAATTTTCCGACATCTCACGCGCGCGCGAGGAACCCTGATCTCCGATAAGGCGCATCGGGTGTCTTTTCCAGCTGAGCGCAGGATCGTACGTTATGCGGCCAGAACGCGTTTTCCGTTTTCGCGGAGGTCTCCGTTAGGACCGACATAACGGTAAATGGTGACAGGTTTGACCCCGAGCTCCTTGGCTAGCTGTGCGACTGAAGTATCGCGGTTCGACATGGCCGCCTGCGCAAGGCGTACCTGGGCTTTGGTCAGCGCGAATTTACGCCCCCCTTTTCGCCCTCTCGCCCGGGCTGCCTTAAGGCCTGCGACGGTGCGCTCGCGGATCAGTTCCCGTTCAAATTCTGCCAAGGCTGCAAAGATGCCGAATATCAATCGCCCCGCAGCGGTGGTGGTGTCGATCTGCGCCCCTTGTCCCGTGAGGACGCGGAGGCCGATCTCGCGATCGGTCAGTTCCTGCACAATTGTCACCAGGTGTTTGAGGTCGCGGCCGAGGCGGTCTAGCTTCCAGACAACCAGGACGTCACCTTTGCGCAGAGCCTTGAGGCACGCATCGAGGCCTGGCCGGGTGTCGCGCTTACCTGACGCCTGATCTTCGTAGATGCCGTCGGCTGCCACGCCTGCTTCGATGAGCGCGTCTTGCTGCAGATCGAGGGATTGGCTGCCATCGGCTTTCGAGATCCGGGCGTATCCTATCAGCATGGCTTTATCTTATACGTTCGTTTGTGATGCGGTTGATCGCGGTCTTTCATTCTGAGCTCTCAGTAAATCTTAATCTGTATTTCAATCAAAGGTACACAAACGATCTATACGGTTCATGATAACCTCCAACTAGGTTTTAGTTACCACTGCCACCAGCGACGTCGTGGTTTTGCATCCGGTGGCGGCAACATCCGGCGCACATCATCAAGATGACGCTCTAGCATTGCAGTTTTCTCACGCTCGGCATCAAGCGCCGCTTCTGCACGGGCAAGACGCACGGCTATGTCCTGATCGTCAGGTTTGGCGTTGTGGCCTAGGGGGGGCTCAGGGGGTGTCTCAGTGCGGTTCGGTTGGTCCGGCTTAGTCCGGATCGATGGTCGCGGCTCATACACGCGAGCAAGTTCAGCGGTATCAATGCGCCAATGTCCGACGTCTGTTTTCTCGGCGCTTATAGTACCGTTAGACAAAGCCTTCATCAGTGTTGCTCGGCTCACATGGTAAGCCTTCACAGCCTCTCTTGGCGATAGTTTAGGCATCTGGTCCACCTGTTTTATAGGCCGGTTTTGGTTCGGATCACTGCGGTTCATTCACTTGGTTCACTGGTCCGGTCTAGGCCGCGCGCATTGGCAATGCTCTCAGCGAGGCGGTGGCGCTCTTGTGCCATTGTTTCCACCAGTCCATCGCGGCGTGCAGTTCGACCAACACGCGGGCGGTCCAACTCCCGTTGCGTATCAATTAAGTCGGACGTTGCCTTGCGGCCCCACGCCAGACGTACACCCACGACACGACGGCCACGTTTGAGCGGCGTATAGGCTGCGGTGAAGCCTGCCAGCTGATTGATTTCAGCAACTGCGCGATCTATGGCAAAGCGGCGCAAATCTTGCCAACGGCGAAAGGTTCCATCCGGCACTCCCAAGATGTCGCGCAGTTCATCGAGGCTTACATCTTCAGACGTTTGGCGACGGTTAACACGCAGGCCGATATGAAGGTACAAGCGCAATGAATACTTGCTCTCAAAGGCTAACACAGCGCGGCGGGACACAGCGGCCCAATGGGTACTATCGCCAATGACACGACGCATGGCTGGCGAAAACTCAAACCTGATCTCAGCATCGTCCAGGCTATCGGGCTCCCGTTCAACATCGCTCAGTATAGGCCCGCTTTTGACGTAGGGACGGCCTTTGCGGCTCACCAGCTGCACCGAAACGATTGTGCAGTGCAATTCAGACACGGCAGCGGCTAGTTCATCGCGGCTCTTGTGAAAAGTCTCATTTAGGGTGGCGTAGGGAATCCGGTGCTGCACCTGGTCGGCAACGGCTATTCCGGCCTGTTGGATTAGCAGACAAAACAGCTTGGCGGCGCGCAGGCTTAGAGCATCGCCAGATGTAAAGCGCATGTCGGCAACCTCACCAGCGGCGACAATCGCGTCTGGATCTGGGCGGTGCATTTTCACTGCATCTAGGGTCGTCAGTTTCGCCATAGGTGAAGGCTAAAGGTGAAGGCTCACCTAGACAACTCACCTGACCCGCGATTGCTCACCTTTCACCCGCGATTGCTCACCTTTCACCCGCGATTGCTCACCCTAGGCCCGCGATTGCTCACCTTCAGGGGTCTTTTTGTGTTTTATAATAAATACTTAACGACCATCGAAATAGAAATAAGGAAATAAGAAATAAAGACAGCCTGTGGATAACTTTCTCAAAGACCGTGAAAGCACAAACGAAAAAGACTTGCGTCTAACGCAACATGATGTGTTTATTCGCAATATTGGGAACAAAATACACAATATATTGCGCCCATTCCGATTTTTACCTAACATTGCTCTGAATATGACGTTTCTGGCGAAGAGCATATAAGGCAAAAATTGTTATGCGGCATGAATTACTTGAACAGAAAACCACACAGCCTGTCTTTACCGACGTAAGCGGAAAATCCTGCCTAGTAGGTAATACCAACACGTTCACCCGCTATACCCTCACGAAACAATTACCAGTAGGGACGCAAGCTCGCATGATGCGGGCAGCGGCGTTTTCTCAAGCTCTCGGGCATCCAGTAAACGCGCTTTTGACCATTAACGCAGCCCATCTTCAACGCATAGGCGAGGGTGGTGTTTTTGGCCTGGGTCATTTGTGGGATGGATTTCAAGTGCTGCTCGAATTGCTCAGGAAATGGATTACTACGCGCAGTGTTGTCTGGGCCGTTATCTGGTCCCGTGAGTGGTCACAGAAGGGCATCAACGGGCAAGCTGGTGAACATTGGCATATAGGACTTCACCTGCCAAAACACTTTCATGCAGATTTCGCAGCACAGACCGCGGAATGGACAGGTCAGAATATTGGTACAGTATCACCATCGGCACGGGATTCGGCGGTCTCTGAGCACCGCGCATGGCATCTCAGTGTGAAGCATGGTCCTGGTGGTCCTGAATGCCTTGCAGCCTACCTTGGCAAGGCTGAGCCTAGCGCAATTAAACGATATGGACGGCGCGGCCCTAATCCTTACAAGCCACGGCGGGACAAAATCGGTGGCAATGGTCCGATTGAAGGCAAGCGATTTCACATCTGCAAAACTATTGGACCAACTGAACAGATGCGTGCTCAGTATGTGTAGATCATTGGCCACATGCGGCCCTTTGAGCGGCCCACTTGGATTTTCTTGCATCCTGTGTGGAAAATCAAAAGACGGCCTCTCAGCGGCCCTCTCACGGCCTCTCAGGGCTATTTGAAAAACAATCAGAAGGTTTCAAAATGCCATCAGGCGGCAAACGGGCAGGGGCAGGACGCCCAGTAGGGTCTCAGAATGTCGACACGGCAGCATCACGGCAGGCCCTAGCAGATCTAGCATCGGGTCATGTGGGGGCCGCGTTGGAGGCTCTCGCAGACATCGCAATCAACGGTCGCAGTGAAGCGGCTAGGGTGTCAGCCGCATGTGCTATCTTGGACCGATGTTATGGACGACCACGTTCAATGCCGTTCTCGGCGCCCCTAATCGGTGTTCAAGAAACGGACCTAATGGATCAATTCAGCGGAGATTTCTGACATCTCATTGCAAGTCCTAGGGCCTTGGGTCCTGACAGACGGTTGATCTGCGGGGACGCGTAGACCCTTGAGGTAGGTTAGCGAGAGCAAACGACAAAGGGGGGTGGTATAAAAGCCCAAAACCTGATCGAGCAATGGCGCATCCACTACAACACGGTCAGGCCACACAGCTCGTTGGGGTATAGGTGACCTGCACCGGAAAGCGTCGTACCGATGGATCACAGACCGACAATGCACTAACAATCAAACCGCACCACCTAATGGGGGCACGCCATGTCTACATGTGCAATCTCTTCATCAAGCTGGCCAACGGTCACCTCGCCCACGGCATCGACGCCCTGGTGCTTTGGGCCGATACCTAACAAGACAAGGGGGCAAAAGGACCTCGTCTCGTAGACCCTGAAGAGATACCGACCGCCTTTCGCATCAACCAGCCACAACAATGTGCAACTGATAAATCAATGGGGCGTGGCTGCCGCATAAATTGGTTAGCGTATTCTCATCGTACTTGGATCAAATGTCATTTTCAGTTCTTTCCAATGCTCGTATTTTTCTGGTGGTAAGGGCACACCGCGCGCAGTACACCGCAAAATGGCCCTCCGTGCCGCCTCGTATGATTGGCGCGCTGTTGCTTCTGAGCCCCCCTCAAACCCAGCTAAACGCAGAGAGCCTGCCACAGGCGTGCCATCGGGATTAAGGGCAAAGGCAACCGTCACAGCAGTGTTCATCCAAACAGCGCCCGGGTCTACACTCCAACAACTACTGATTGAAGTGTTCAATACATCTAGTTCTGCACCTGTCATTGGCGGGACAAATTCGGCAGGTGAAATGTCAGAAGCTAACGATTTTTTCAATATTTCATGTTCAGCTTGTAAGCTCTCATATGCTTTGAGTGTGGTCGCAAGCTCATGATTTACGGCAGCTAACCGCTCCAGCGCACTGCTGATATTGTCGTCCAGTTTTGGCTGGATTATGGTTAACACCTCGGACACGCTGTCAAAAATATCGAAGCAATCTAGTGTTAAATGACCGTATTCGGACAGCCCATTAAGCACCCAAGAGTTATCGCTTTTCTCATGAAGGTACCATACATCCCCAGAAGCAGTCTCTTCATATCTCCATCCAGTATCTGTGGGTTTAACTTCTCCCGTAGGTTCGCTTGCAGCCTTCCATTCGCCATTTGTTTCAAACAGCACAATCGGAGAAGATAAATCCGCGCAAATGAAGGGTCTAACTCCATTCATAAGTTGCCCATCGGCCTTCGTGAGTGTTGCTGAGCACAAAAAGGACAGGATCAGTCCGACGGGTAGCATTAGACTTCTAAACATGGTCGGTTTCCTCAATCAAAACAGCAGTACCGCTCATCACCATCATCACCATAGAACAAGCTGATGACAATTCTACATAGTTCAAGTCAATTCCTACCACTGCGTTAGCGCCTACCCCGTATCACCCGAAGGCCACCGTCGAAACTCCGCTGCGTGCTGCGGAATTCTAGCCGCACACGGCCGTCGAAATCGACCCGATCTGCCTGCTGCAAGCCTGCACCCTCTGGGTGATCCATCAAACACGCCCCGTCGCAACCTCCGACATCATAATTTATCTCGGAAATGACGCGTTCACGACAGCAAAATTAGTGAGTTATTTGGGGAATGTGGGATAAATGCTTGAGGGAGGGGGCATCTTGTATCTCTAACCAGGCACAAGCACGACCGGGTGGTGCACTCAATCTTCAATGCGTTTACGGAAATTCCTCATTAATTTTCCGACATCTCACGCGCGCGCGAGGAACCCTGATCTCCGATAAGGCGCATCGGGTGTCTTTTCCAGCTGAGCGCAGGATCGTACGTTATGCGGCCAGAACGCGTTTTCCGTTTTCGCGGAGGTCTCCGTTAGGACCGACATAACGGTAAATGGTGACAGGTTTGACCCCGAGCTCCTTGGCTAGCTGTGCGACTGAAGTATCGCGGTTCGACATGGCCGCCTGCGCAAGGCGTACCTGGGCTTTGGTCAGCGCGAATTTACGCCCCCCTTTTCGCCCTCTCGCCCGGGCTGCCTTAAGGCCTGCGACGGTGCGCTCGCGGATCAGTTCCCGTTCAAATTCTGCCAAGGCTGCAAAGATGCCGAATATCAATCGCCCCGCAGCGGTGGTGGTGTCGATCTGCGCCCCTTGTCCCGTGAGGACGCGGAGGCCGATCTCGCGATCGGTCAGTTCCTGCACAATTGTCACCAGGTGTTTGAGGTCGCGGCCGAGGCGGTCTAGCTTCCAGACAACCAGGACGTCACCTTTGCGCAGAGCCTTGAGGCACGCATCGAGGCCTGGCCGGGTGTCGCGCTTACCTGACGCCTGATCTTCGTAGATGCCGTCGGCTGCCACGCCTGCTTCGATGAGCGCGTCTTGCTGCAGATCGAGGGATTGGCTGCCATCGGCTTTCGAGATCCGGGCGTATCCTATCAGCATGGCTTTATCTTATACGTTCGTTTGTGATGCGGTTGATCGCGGTCTTTCATTCTGAGCTCTCAGTAAATCTTAATCTGTATTTCAATCAAAGGTACACAAACGATCTATACGGTTCATGATAACCTCCAACTAGGTTTTAGTTACCACTGCCACCAGCGACGTCGTGGTTTTGCATCCGGTGGCGGCAACATCCGGCGCACATCATCAAGATGACGCTCTAGCATTGCAGTTTTCTCACGCTCGGCATCAAGCGCCGCTTCTGCACGGGCAAGACGCACGGCTATGTCCTGATCGTCAGGTTTGGCGTTGTGGCCTAGGGGGGGCTCAGGGGGTGTCTCAGTGCGGTTCGGTTGGTCCGGCTTAGTCCGGATCGATGGTCGCGGCTCATACACGCGAGCAAGTTCAGCGGTATCAATGCGCCAATGTCCGACGTCTGTTTTCTCGGCGCTTATAGTACCGTTAGACAAAGCCTTCATCAGTGTTGCTCGGCTCACATGGTAAGCCTTCACAGCCTCTCTTGGCGATAGTTTAGGCATCTGGTCCACCTGTTTTATAGGCCGGTTTTGGTTCGGATCACTGCGGTTCATTCACTTGGTTCACTGGTCCGGTCTAGGCCGCGCGCATTGGCAATGCTCTCAGCGAGGCGGTGGCGCTCTTGTGCCATTGTTTCCACCAGTCCATCGCGGCGTGCAGTTCGACCAACACGCGGGCGGTCCAACTCCCGTTGCGTATCAATTAAGTCGGACGTTGCCTTGCGGCCCCACGCCAGACGTACACCCACGACACGACGGCCACGTTTGAGCGGCGTATAGGCTGCGGTGAAGCCTGCCAGCTGATTGATTTCAGCAACTGCGCGATCTATGGCAAAGCGGCGCAAATCTTGCCAACGGCGAAAGGTTCCATCCGGCACTCCCAAGATGTCGCGCAGTTCATCGAGGCTTACATCTTCAGACGTTTGGCGACGGTTAACACGCAGGCCGATATGAAGGTACAAGCGCAATGAATACTTGCTCTCAAAGGCTAACACAGCGCGGCGGGACACAGCGGCCCAATGGGTACTATCGCCAATGACACGACGCATGGCTGGCGAAAACTCAAACCTGATCTCAGCATCGTCCAGGCTATCGGGCTCCCGTTCAACATCGCTCAGTATAGGCCCGCTTTTGACGTAGGGACGGCCTTTGCGGCTCACCAGCTGCACCGAAACGATTGTGCAGTGCAATTCAGACACGGCAGCGGCTAGTTCATCGCGGCTCTTGTGAAAAGTCTCATTTAGGGTGGCGTAGGGAATCCGGTGCTGCACCTGGTCGGCAACGGCTATTCCGGCCTGTTGGATTAGCAGACAAAACAGCTTGGCGGCGCGCAGGCTTAGAGCATCGCCAGATGTAAAGCGCATGTCGGCAACCTCACCAGCGGCGACAATCGCGTCTGGATCTGGGCGGTGCATTTTCACTGCATCTAGGGTCGTCAGTTTCGCCATAGGTGAAGGCTAAAGGTGAAGGCTCACCTAGACAACTCACCTGACCCGCGATTGCTCACCTTTCACCCGCGATTGCTCACCTTTCACCCGCGATTGCTCACCCTAGGCCCGCGATTGCTCACCTTCAGGGGTCTTTTTGTGTTTTATAATAAATACTTAACGACCATCGAAATAGAAATAAGGAAATAAGAAATAAAGACAGCCTGTGGATAACTTTCTCAAAGACCGTGAAAGCACAAACGAAAAAGACTTGCGTCTAACGCAACATGATGTGTTTATTCGCAATATTGGGAACAAAATACACAATATATTGCGCCCATTCCGATTTTTACCTAACATTGCTCTGAATATGACGTTTCTGGCGAAGAGCATATAAGGCAAAAATTGTTATGCGGCATGAATTACTTGAACAGAAAACCACACAGCCTGTCTTTACCGACGTAAGCGGAAAATCCTGCCTAGTAGGTAATACCAACACGTTCACCCGCTATACCCTCACGAAACAATTACCAGTAGGGACGCAAGCTCGCATGATGCGGGCAGCGGCGTTTTCTCAAGCTCTCGGGCATCCAGTAAACGCGCTTTTGACCATTAACGCAGCCCATCTTCAACGCATAGGCGAGGGTGGTGTTTTTGGCCTGGGTCATTTGTGGGATGGATTTCAAGTGCTGCTCGAATTGCTCAGGAAATGGATTACTACGCGCAGTGTTGTCTGGGCCGTTATCTGGTCCCGTGAGTGGTCACAGAAGGGCATCAACGGGCAAGCTGGTGAACATTGGCATATAGGACTTCACCTGCCAAAACACTTTCATGCAGATTTCGCAGCACAGACCGCGGAATGGACAGGTCAGAATATTGGTACAGTATCACCATCGGCACGGGATTCGGCGGTCTCTGAGCACCGCGCATGGCATCTCAGTGTGAAGCATGGTCCTGGTGGTCCTGAATGCCTTGCAGCCTACCTTGGCAAGGCTGAGCCTAGCGCAATTAAACGATATGGACGGCGCGGCCCTAATCCTTACAAGCCACGGCGGGACAAAATCGGTGGCAATGGTCCGATTGAAGGCAAGCGATTTCACATCTGCAAAACTATTGGACCAACTGAACAGATGCGTGCTCAGTATGTGTAGATCATTGGCCACATGCGGCCCTTTGAGCGGCCCACTTGGATTTTCTTGCATCCTGTGTGGAAAATCAAAAGACGGCCTCTCAGCGGCCCTCTCACGGCCTCTCAGGGCTATTTGAAAAACAATCAGAAGGTTTCAAAATGCCATCAGGCGGCAAACGGGCAGGGGCAGGACGCCCAGTAGGGTCTCAGAATGTCGACACGGCAGCATCACGGCAGGCCCTAGCAGATCTAGCATCGGGTCATGTGGGGGCCGCGTTGGAGGCTCTCGCAGACATCGCAATCAACGGTCGCAGTGAAGCGGCTAGGGTGTCAGCCGCATGTGCTATCTTGGACCGATGTTATGGACGACCACGTTCAATGCC